>CADBML010000016.1 GCA_902795825.1 uncultured Bacteroidales bacterium | reverse complement strand
GTTTTGGCTTCGCCATCGCGCACCGCCCTGCGGGCGACGTCCGCTAAACTATCACCGCGATTATTTCGCAAGCAAAATAATTCCTAACTCCTCATTCCTAATTTCTAACTCCTCATTATTCCTAACTCCTAACTCCTAACTCTCATCATGTCACACTGGTTTGAATGTAAAGCAAAATTCGACCGTCTCACATCCGACGGCACACAAAAACGAGTAAGCGAACCCTATCTGGTTGATGCCCTGAGTTTCACCGAAGCCGAAGCACGCATCACCGAAGAACTAAAGCCCTACATATCGGGCGATTTTGTCGTTGACACAGTTAAGAAAGTCAACATTGCCGAAATCTTCCGCGATGACCGCGGCGACCGCTGGTATAAAGTGAAATACAACATAATTAACATCGACGAAAAAACCGGCAACGAGCGCCGTGCCGCCGTGAACACCCTCGTGCAGGCATCCGACTTCCAGGGAGCCATCGACAACTTCATGAACGGGATGAAAGGCACCCTCGACGACTTCGAAATCCACACCGTCACCGAAACAGCCATCATGGACGTGTTCGACGAACGCCTCGGCAACCTTCCCACAAAAGCATGACCGACAGCCGAATGGAAAGCATATCATCGCGCCTTAACGCCGTCGTCGCCAGTTTGCCGCCGCAGGTGGCGCTCGTCGCCGTGTCGAAATTCCACCCGGCAGAAGCCATCCGAGAGGCTTACGACGCCGGACAACGCATTTTCGGCGAGAGCCGTGCGCAGGAATTGGCGGCGAAAGCGCCACTACTCCCCGCCGACATCCGCTGGCATTTCATCGGACATTTGCAGACCAACAAGGTGGCCGTCGTAGTGCCGCTCGTCGATTTAATCCACAGCGTCGATTCGCTCCGGCTTTTACGCGCCATCGACCGCGAAGCCGCCCGACACGGCAAACGGCAGGACATTCTTCTTCAACTCCATGTGGCAGAAGAGGAAACGAAATTCGGGTTCGCAGTCGATGAAATCGCCGATGCCGTCAGCGAAGCCTCGTCGCTCGAAAATGTCAGTCTTCGCGGACTGATGGCCATGGCCACCAACACCGACGACACCGCACGCATTCGTGCCGATTTCCTCACCGCCAAAGCCGCTTTCGACAGCGTCAAGGGAGGTCTATCCGCCGACAGTCGCAGTCAATTCGACATTCTGTCGATGGGAATGAGCCACGACCGCGACATCGCCGCCGAATGTGGCTCGACGATGGTGCGCGTCGGCACCGACATCTTCGGAATAAGAAATTAATTCCCAATTCCTAATTCCTCACTCCTCATTCCTAATTAAATAAAACTTTACGTCTTTACGTTAGGAAAATCGGCGAAAAATCACTACCTTTGCACCGCAAATGTGTCGGCATTGTCGTGCCGACAGCCGTGCGCCCTAAAATCGCCTAACAAACAAAAAATTATAAATCCAATTTATCTATTTTTATGTGGTTATTTAAATCATCTGTGGGACGTAAATTCGTCATGTCGCTGACAGGCGCTTTTCTCGTCCTTTTCGTAACATTCCACGTGCTGATGAACGCCGTGGCCATCCTGTGGCCGGGAGCGTACAACGCCGTGTGTGAATTTCTTGGCGCGAACTGGTATGCCCTCATCGGCTCGGCAGTGCTCGCCGCCGGTTTTTTAATCCATATCCTTTACGCATGCTGGCTTACCCTCCAGAACCGCAAGGCCCGTGGCAACGACCGCTATGCCGTCACCACCAAGCCCGTAGGCGTGGAGTGGGCTTCGCAGAACATGTTCGTGCTCGGCATCATCATTGTCGCTTTCTTGGGCGTGCACATGGTCCAGTTCTGGGCTAAGATGCAGCTCGCCGAAGTGATGGGATTCACCGCCACCTCGGCCGAAGGCGCCCCCATGCCTCCCGCCTCCGGCACCCTCTTCCTCGAGGCCGCATTCTCACAATGGTGGACTCTTCCCGTCTATCTCATCGGCTTCGTAGCTCTCTGGTTCCACATGACCCATGGCTTCTGGTCGATGTTCCAAACCGCCGGCTGGAACGGACGCAAATGGCTCCCACGCCTGAAGAAAATCGCCAACTGGTTCACAACCATCGTTGTCGGTCTTTTCATCATCGAAGCATGCTGGTTCACCTATCAGGCTCGCCAACACGCTTACACCAGCGACCCCGAACTTCGCAAGGATTACGCAGCCAAGCTTATGGAGCCGCTTAAAGCCGAAGCCGAAAAAATCAACGAAGAGGCCGCCCTCATCAAACAGGACACTCCCGAAGGCCAGGCTCAAATGGCCGACATCCAACGTCGCGCACAAGAGCTTGACGCCCGCTATCTCGACATCCTCAAAGCTTATCAGCCCGAACAATACGAGCAAGTGAAGCGTCAGCAGGAAATGATGCAGCAAATGCAAGCCCAACAGGCTCAGCCTTTCAACCAACTCGAAGAAGTGCCCGATTCAACAGCCACCGAATAATCCACTAACTCTCAAACAGAATTACTATGTCAGAAAAAATGATCGATTCAACCTCCATCATGCCGCAATACGCAGTGATGGACCAAGCGAATCTCCCCGAGAACAAAATCGACTCCAAGATTCCTGAAGGTCCTGTCGCAGAGAAGTGGACCAACTATAAGGCTCATCAAAAACTTGTCAACCCAGCCAACAAGCGCAACCTCGACATCATCGTGGTAGGCACCGGCCTGGCAGGCGCTTCGGCAGCCTCCACTCTCGGCGAAATGGGATTCAACGTGCTCAACTTCTGCATCCAGGACTCCCCCCGTCGCGCTCACTCCATCGCCGCCCAGGGAGGTATCAACGCAGCAAAGAACTATCAGAACGACGGCGACTCAGTCTATCGCCTGTTCTACGACACCGTCAAGGGCGGCGACTTCCGCTCACGCGAAGCCAACGTCTATCGCCTCGCCGAAGTGTCGAACAACATCATCGACCAATGCGTCCAGCAGGGCGTTCCTTTCGCCCGCGAATACGGCGGCACTCTCGCCAACCGCTCGTTCGGCGGCGCTCAAGTGAGCCGCACATTCTACGCCAAAGGCCAAACCGGACAGCAACTCCTCCTCGGCGCTTACTCGTCGCTCAACCGCCAGATTGACAAAGGCACCGTCAAATCGTTCAACCGCCGCGAGATGCTCGACCTCGTTATCATTGACGGACGTGCCCGCGGCATCATCGTCCGCAATCTCATCAACGGCAAAATCGAACGCTACGCCGCCCACGCCGTGGTGCTCGCCACCGGAGGTTACGGCCGCACGTTCTTCCTCTCGACAAACGCCATGGGCTGCAACGGCTCCGCCGCTGTCCAGGTGTTCAAAAAAGGCGCTTATCTCTCCAACATCTGCTTCACGCAGATTCACCCCACCTGTATCCCCCGCCACGGCGAAGACCAATCGAAGCTGACGCTTATGTCGGAATCGCTCCGTAACGACGGCCGCATCTGGGTGCCCAAGAAAAAAGAGGATGCCGAAGCCATCCGCGCCGGCAAGAAGAAACCGACCGACATCCCCGACGAGGACCGCGACTTCTATCTCGAACGCCGCTACCCCGCTTTCGGCAACCTCTGCCCCCGCGACATCGCTTCGCGCGCCGCTAAAGAGCGCTGCGACGCAGGTTATGGCGTAGGAACGGGCAACGCCGTCTATCTCGACTTCAAATATGCCATCCAACGCCTCGGCGAGGATGCTGTCCGCGACCGCTACGGCAACCTCTTCGAAATGTATGAGATGATCTCCGACGACAACCCCTACAAGACCCCGATGATGATTTTCCCCGCCTCCCACTACACGATGGGCGGAATTTGGGTGGATTACGAGCTTCAGACCTCCATCAAGGGCTTGTTCGCAATCGGCGAATGTAACTTCTCCGACCACGGCGCTAACCGACTCGGAGCTTCGGCCCTCATGCAAGGCTTGGCCGACGGCTACTTCGTGCTCCCCTACACGATGCAGAACTACCTCAGCGACCAAATCAAGGTGCCGCGCTTCTCGACCGACGCTCCTGAATTTGAAAAAGCCGAAGCCGACGTCCGCGCGCGCATCGACCGCCTGATGAACATCAAAGGCACCAAATCGCCCGACCAAATCCACAAGAAACTCGGCAACTACGTCTGGGACCTCGTCGGCATGGGACGCACACTCGACAGCCTCGTCGAAGCCCTCAAGCATATCGACGAAGTGCGCAAGGAATTCTATTCCGACCTCCGCATCGTTGGCTCCGCCGACGACCTCAACACCGAGCTTGAAAAAGCCCTGCGCCTTGAGGACTTCCTCGTCATGGCCAAAATGATGGCCATCGACGCCCTCCACCGCAACGAATCGTGCGGCGCTCACTTCCGCGAAGAATATCAAACCGAAGATGGCGAAGCCAAGCGCAACGACAAGGACTATATGTATGTCAGCTGCTGGAAATATGCCGGCGACGACGAAAAGCCCATCTTATTGAAAGAGCCCCTCAAATATGAGGCCATCGAAGTCCAAACGCGCAACTACAAGTCATAATATTCTTTAACCACGAAAACAATCAACAAAATGGAAAAAACTATCAGTGTAAATCTCAAAGTTTGGCGTCAACGTGGTCCAAAAGAAAAAGGTGGCTTCAAAACCTACCGCGTTGAAAACGTCTCGACAGGAAGTTCATTCCTCGAAATGCTCGATATGCTCAACCAGCAGCTCGTTGACCGCGGCGAAGAGCCAGTGGTGTTCGACAACGACTGCCGCGAGGGCATCTGCGGCATGTGCTCGCTCTACATCAACGGACACCCCCACGGCCCCGTGCAGGGCATCACCACCTGCCAGCTCCACATGCGCAAATTCCGCGACAATGAAACCATCACCATCGAGCCGTGGCGCTCGGCGGCCTTCCCCGTCATCCGCGACCTTATGGTGAACCGCAACGCCTTCGACCAAATCCAACAAGCCGGCGGCTACGTGTCGTTCAACACCGGTTCGGCTCCCGACGCCAACGCCACCCCGATTTCGAAAGAAATCGCCGACGAAGCAATGGACTCGGCAACATGTATCGGTTGCGGCGCATGCGTTGCCGCTTGCAAGAACGGCTCGGCAATGCTTTTCGTCTCGGCGAAAGTCAGCCAGTTCGCCCTCCTTCCCCAAGGACAGGTGGAACGCGCACGCCGCGCACGCGCTATGGTCAAGAAGATGGACGAACTCGGATTCGGCAACTGCACCAACACGGGCGCATGCGCATCGGAATGTCCGAAAAACATCTCTTTGAGCAACATCGCCCGTCTGAACCGCGAGTTCCTCAAGGCGAAATTCAAGGACTAAAACGCGATTTTGCTGCAACGTCTTTGCCGCAATGATTCTGCCGCAACGTCTTGCAGTAACGTCTTTGACACAACAATTTCGCTGAAATAAATTCGCTGAAACAACTGGGGGCGCGACTCATTACGAGCCGCGCCCCTCTTCATCCCCCCGCCCCCTTTCGCGCCTCTACTCTACAATTCTTTTCGGTTTTACAACGAATCTGGTGGAAATTTGGTATCATATTATTAATGTGTCGGCAAAGCTGGCGCTGTAAAGTCAAATGTTTACGCCAAATGTTTGCGCAGTGCTTGTGCCGAACGTCATAGACTCCACCTGAGTGCCGCATCCCGCGGCCCGCGTCCCAAAAACGCGGACGCAAAAAAATCGGCGGGAAAATTTTGTTATGTGGCTGAAAAATACTAATTTTGCGAGCCGATTATTTCCAAAGATAATCGACCGCAAGCCGGAAAGAACTTCTTGGCCGAGTTTTTATGCGGCAAACGGTCACATTAATTAATTATTAACTAACAGTTTATAAAGTGGATACTTTAAGTTACAAAACAATCTCACCCAACGCTGAAAGCGTGGAAAAAGAGTGGGTGGTGATTGACGCCACAGATGAGATCCTTGGCCGTCTTTGCTCAAAGGTGGCCCTCATCCTCCGCGGCAAGCACAAACCCTCCTATTCGCCTCATGTCGAATGTGGCGACAACGTGATTATCATCAACGCAGAAAAAGTACGCCTTACCGGAAACAAGATGACCGACCGCATCTATCTCCGCTACACGGGCTATCCCGGAGGCCAGCGTCAAGCCACCCCCGAAACGCTCATGAAAAAGTCGTACAACAAGCACATCAAGCCCGGCATCCATCCCCTCTTCATGCAGGTGATGAAAGGCATGCTCCCCAAAAACCGTCTTGGCCGCAAGTTGATCACCAACCTCTACGTCTATAACGGTCCGGAACACCCCCACGCCGCGCAGAACCCCAAGGAAATTGACATCAACAAAATTAAATGATTGAAGACATGGAAAAAGTTAATGCATTAGGCCGCCGTAAAGCAGCCATCGCCCGCGTCATCGTCGAAGAAGGTAACGGTCAAATCATCATCAACAAGCGGACTCTCGAAACCTATTTCCCTTCTTCAATTCTTCAGTTCATCGTTAAACAACCGCTCACCCTCCTCGAGGCCGCAGAAAAATACAACATCCGCGTCAACCTCGACGGCGGCGGCTACAAAGGTCAGGCCGAAGCTCTCCGCCTCGCGATTGCCCGCGCTCTCGTCAAAATCAACCCCGACGACAAGAAGGCTCTCCGCAGCGCAGGCTTCATCACCCGCGACCCGCGCGTTGTCGAACGTAAGAAACCCGGTCAGCCCAAAGCTCGCCGCCGTTTCCAATTCTCCAAACGTTAACATTCCCAGCCAAGCAGCTTGAAATCGTAAACGTATGTTTAGTATCTAAATCTTTGAGATGGACCTACATTCCCTACTCACGGATTGTATTTAAAAGAATGTAAACAAACATATTTTTATAATGTCAACACCAACATTTGAACAATTACTCGAAGCAGGTTGCCATTTCGGACACCTCAAACGCAAATGGAACCCTGCCATGGCTCCTTACATCTTCATGGAGCGCAACGGTATCCACATTATCGACCTTCACAAAACCGCTGCCAAAATTGACGAAGCCGCCCAGGCTCTCAAAGGCATAGCAAAATCCGGCAAACAAATCCTTTTTGTTGCCACAAAAAAACAGGCCAAAGAAATCATCGCTGAACGCGCCGCCGAAATCGGCATGCCCTACGTTATCGAACGTTGGCCCGGCGGCATGCTCACCAACTTCCTCACCATCCGCAAAGCCGTCAAGAAAATGTCGACTATCGACAAAATGAACTCCGACGGCACAATCGAAAAGCTCTCGAAACGCGAACGACTCCAAATCTCGCGCCAGCGCGCCAAACTCGAAAAGAACCTCGGTTCGATCGCCGACCTTAAGCGCCTCCCCAACGCTGTGTTTGTTGTCGATGTGATGAAAGAGCACATCGCCGTGGCCGAAGCCAACCGTCTTGGAATCCCCGTGTTCGCAATTGTCGACACTAACTCGAATCCCAACGACATTGACTACGTAATTCCCGCCAACGACGACGCCTCCAAGTCGATCGAAATCATCCTCAACGCCGTCTGCGACGCCATTAAAGAAGGCCTCGAAGAACGCAAGCAGGAAAAAGTCGATTCCCCCGAGCCCGAAGAGACGGAAGCCCCCGCTGAAGAAGCTCCCCGCCGCGCCGGACGTCGCCGCATCCGCAAAAGCGAAGCCGACGCCGCCGCCACAGAAGCTGCTCCCGCGCCCGCTGAGGAAGCACCCGCAGCCGATGACAACGCAGCTCCCGCTGCCGAATAATTTCAACATTTCATAATTTTAACCGCATTAAATCACCAACAGAATTATGGCAGTTACTATCGCAGATATCCAAAAACTTCGCCACCTCACCGGAGCAGGCATGATGGACTGCAAAAACGCTCTCAATGAAACTAACGGCGACATCGAAGCCGCCATCGAAATCATCCGCAAAAAAGGTCAGGCCGTAGCAGCCAAGCGCTCCGACCGTGAAGCAGCCGAAGGTTGCGTCCTCTCCGACGCTAAAGGCGACTTCGCCGCTATCGTCGCCCTCCAATGCGAAACCGACTTCGTGGCCAAAAACGAAGGCTTCGTCGCTCTCACAAAAGCAATCCTCGACGCGGCTATCGCTGCCCGCGCCACCTCGCTCGAACAGGTGAAAGCCCTCTCCATCAACGGCCGCCCGGTCGCCGACCTTATCGTCGAAGAAGTGGGCAAAACCGGCGAAAAAATGGAACTCGGATATTATGAATATGTTGAAGCTCCGTCGACCACTTTCTACAACCACTTCGGCAACAAGCTCGCCACTATCGTGGGCTTCAACCTCCCCGACGTGGATATGCAAGTGGGCCGCGACGTGGCTATGCAGGTCGCCTCGATGAACCCCGTGGCTGTCAGCCGCGAAACTGTTCCCGCCGACATCATCGCCAAAGAGCTTGAAATCGGCCGTGAAAAAGCCCGCGAAGAAGGCAAGCCCGAGGCTATCCTCGACCGCATCGCCGAAGGTCGTCTCAACAAATTCTTCCAAGAGTCAACCCTCATGGAACAAGAATTCGTGAAGGACGCAAAGATGACTATCCGCCAATATCTCGCCGCTCAAAACAAAGAGCTCGTGGCCACCGCTTTCAAACGTGTGAACCTCAACGAAGACTAATCGGCAGTCATCATTGACCAAATGCGGGGTCGGAAGCGAAATGCTCCCGGCCCCGCTAATTATTCTCAGACAAGAGGATTTCTATAAAATTGCTTTCAGACAATTGGCTCGTCGGCTCCCTCTCTGATGACGACAGGAGAGGAAGAGTCGGTGATGTCAACCACCGCCGAAGGGATAAAATTTCCCTCGCCACCGTCGATAATCAGCGAAGCCGAATCCTCGTAGCGCAAAGCGAGCGACTCTGGCAGGCACCCCTCCGTGGGGTCGTCGGGGTCAATCTCCACCGATGTGGTCAGAATCGGGTTGCCAAGCCGAGAGGCGATTTCGCAGGGAATGGCATTCGCAGGGATACGCAGACCCACAGTTTTCCTTCCCTTAAACACTTTCGGGAGCGAAGTCGAAGCGGGCAAAATAAATGTGAACGCGCCTGGAAGATTATTCTTCAAAATACGGAATGCGCGGTTGTCGATGCGGGCGTATTCGGCCGCTTGCGACAAGTCGCTACAGATAATCGACAGGTTGGTCTTGTCGGGATTTATGCCCTTGATGCGGCATATCCGTTGGATGGCATTGTTGTTAAGGGCGTCGCATCCGAGCGCATAGAGCGTGTCGGTGGGATAGATGATGACCTCTCCATTACGCAGGGTGGAAATCACCTGGTCCATAAACCTTTCGTTGATGTTGTTTTCAAATATTTGCAGAACTTTCATGGCAGAAAATTAATTGTGGATTTCTATAAATTGCCTTTCAGGAAATTCAGAGAGGATAATTGGAAGATACTTGGCAGGAACGAAGGAGCAATGCGGGCATTGTGACCGAGTGACCGCCAAGAAGATTCGAATATAATCCTGAATTTACGAAAGAGTTCATTATCGTTGCAGTTTAGTTTGATGTTTTTTTAAAGAGTTCATTCGTTGCAGTTTAGTTTGACTTCTTTTTGAACGGGGTATTTATAGAAAGTCCCGAGGGGATTTCTATTAATTGCCTTTCAGGAAATTCGGAGAGGATATTTGGAAGATGGATGGCGGAAACGATGGAGCAATGCGGGCATTGTGACTGAGTGACTGCCAGCCAGATACAAATATAATCCTGAATTTACGAAAGAGTTCATTATTGTTGCTGTTTAGTTTTACATCTTCTTGAACGTGGAATTAATGGAAAGCCCCTTAATTTGACATTAGTGGCGGCTGCGTGGCTGGTCAGAAGCTCCGCAAGCATATCGGCGGCCCTATGTGCACCGGCGATGTCGCCGTCGTAAGCGTTAATTATGACAAGCACATGGGTTGTGTCGGCGGATAGCTTCGTGCGCTCATGGTCGGATGTGGGAGTGCCTATTCCTCCGACGGCGTCGCGGTAAACCGGCAGACCGGCGATATTTAGCTCGCCTCGCCCTATGGCCTCGTAAGGTTCTCCTACCCGACCAACGCCAAGCCGCAGGACGTTGCCCACAATCTTGTCGGCGTCGAATCCTCCGATGGAATAGCCCGAAGCGATCGACACCACATTGATGATGTCAACTACCGACAGAGTGCGATAAAGTGGCATCCCCTTCATGACACGGCGGCAAAGAGCTTCAGCCGAAGGCCGGTAGCGGTTGGGGTCTTTACCCAAGAGCTTGTAGGCGGCACGAGTGGCGGCTATGGAACTGCGGCGGTTTATCCCCGCCATTTCACCGACAGCCTCCTTCATCTTGGCCGATACCGACTCAAGCTCAGCCCAGAGAGCGTCGGAAGTGGCGGCATTGACAACCGTCGCCGTCACCGCCACCACCCGTAGGTTGGGCAAAAGCTCACGATAGACATCATCAAAAACGATATCAAACATATCAATTACATTTTCCACCGCAAAATTAGTGCAAACCGAACACAAAAGCAAAGTTTACTTTGATTTTGTTGAGGTGCAGCCTAATTTCGCCGAACGAAGCGAGGCAACATTAGTGCAAGGCGAGCGAAAAACCAAAACTTGTTTTGAGTTTTTCCGAGCCACCGCCTAATTTCGCCGCTCATTTCGCCGCTCAGCGGCAATGACTGCGACGAGAATATCGACAATAATCTCAACTTCACCTTCAACATAGCCCTACGCCACACGGCGAAATGGTTTTGTCGAACACAATCGGCTTCGG
>CADBML010000015.1 GCA_902795825.1 uncultured Bacteroidales bacterium | reverse complement strand
TGGCTTACGGATAAACGGGCGGAAAAAGATGTTCGCGAGGGGGTCGATGAAGCGGTTGACATTAATCATGCGGGAATCGACAACGCCCGGGTCGGCGCAGTTGACACGGATGTTTTTTTCGGCAAGTTCGTCGGCGAGAGCCGGCACGGCTTCGGTGAGCATGCGCTTGGAGCGGCCGTAAGTGCCGTAGCGTGAGAAGTGCAACTTGTTCCATTCGGCGGGGTTGTCGCCGTGCAATCGGAAAACTTTGCGTGTGACCGATGTGGTCATCACCACGAAAGCGCCATCGCTCATCAGCGGGGCTAGAAGATGGGTAAGTCTCAGCGGGGCGAGGCAATTCACTTGTGTCGCCATCTCGTTGCCGTCGGCGGTTATGGTGAGCCGGGCTGGCATTGCACCGGCATTGTTGAATATTCCGTCGAGGGGGATGCCGAGTTTGCCGAAATCGCCCACGAATTTTTCGACCGACTCAAAGCTGGCCAAGTCGAGCATCATCGGGATTAGGCGAGTGGAATCGGAATTGATTTCAGCGGCGATTTCTTCGGCACGAGCCACATTGCGGCAAGCCAACACGACAGTGGCGGCACCCTGTCCGACAGCCGCCTCCACGAGGGCGCGTCCAATAGCGCCCGTGGCTCCCGTGACGATAATGTTTTTCCCTTTCATTTCGTTTCTGCCGAGGATTCTGGCTTGGGGCGGTCGAGGGCTTTTCGTTTGCCGTAGAGGCGCAGGCATCGTGGCAGACTGCTGACAGCGAAGATGCTGAAGCGGTTGAACCATCCGTTGATATACTGCTGACGGCGGCGGCGCAGACGGCGCAGGGCGTTCTTTACGAACCGCTGAGGAGTGGTGAGTACGCCGAGACGGACACCCAACCGCCTTAATTTTGGCGACAGTCCGAAAAGGCTGGTGGAAATGCCGCCAGGGCAAGCCACCATAACGGCCACGCCGTCGTCGTTTAGTTCGATATTAAGTGCGCGTGAAAAAGCACGGATGAATGCCTTTGTTGATGAATAAAGAGCTATTCCGGGCATGGGCATCCAGCACGACATCGACGACATGTTGAGAATCCAGCCGGAGCCGCGCTTCGCCATCCTCTCGCCGAAATAACGGCACGTTTGCGCGACGGCTCGGACATGGAGGTTGATGTAGAGGTCGATGCGTTGGGGCGAAAGGTCGTTGACTTTTTTGAAGTCGAAGATACCAGCGTCGTTGATGAGGATGTCGGGCTCAAAATCGTGAGAGTCGCACCATTCGGCCATAGTGGCCGTCGCGTCATCTCTGCCGAGGTCGAGGCAAAGTGTGCCCACCACGCTTTCGCCTATTTCGTTTTTGGCTTTTTCCAGGCCTTCGGCATCGATGCTTATAAGGCAAAGTCGGCTGCCGGCAGCCGCTAATTGGCGCGCAAATTCAAGGCCTATTCCCGACGACCCGCCGGTGACGATAGCGTTTTTATCTTTGAATACGTCTTTTTTCATAATGAAGCAATATGCGTTATGTCATCCGCAGTCCGACAATTAGTATCGGCGGGGAGCGGAGGATTTGTCGGGGGCGTTGGGGAAATAGATATAGGCATAGACTCTGTCGGCGGTGAAGCCTGGCGAGATGTACATGCCGTTGCCGGCGCGCCACATTCCGTCTTTAATCCATTCGTAGCCGCGCGAAGAGATGCCGTCCTCGAGCCGTCCGCATTCGTATGCGCTGTCGTAGTCGGTGCAGCTGATGGCGATGCCGGTGATTTTGGCGTTGTCGTTGGATGGCGAACGGTCGAAGAAGTACTGGAGACGCAGGCCGTCGTAGGTGTCGTATTTGGCTTGTTTGCCCGCTACTTTCGATTTGGCAATTTCGCCGCTGAAATGGCGTGCCGTCATTCCCGAGGGGTGAAGCCTGCCGAAAACGTTGAAAACGAACGAGCTGAAGTCGTTGTCGTAAACCGGTGGGAAGAATGTGTCAACGTCGTAAAATTCGTCTTCCGTAGATGAGTCGATTTCTCGTGCCGCATCCTCAATGGCTTTTGCCACATCGGCGGCTACGGTGTTGGTGGCTACGTCGGCCGCCGAAGAGGATTCGGCCTTGCTGCCGGCCTTATTGTTGAGCAACCACCAAGCTAAAGCACCTCCGATGGCGAGGACAAATATGACGATGAGGATAATGATGACGGATGAGCTGTTCGATTTTTTCCCCTGTTCGGGCCATGGATTTCGGACGGGCGGGGGCGGAGGAGTGGGTTGGCCTTGCGGGATGGTCGGTTGTGGACGGTAGGGCAGCGGTTGATCGGCTGGGGTGAGTTTCCATCCGCAGTGGGGGCAGATGACGGCTTTGTCGGAAACAGTTCCGCCACATTTGGGGCAATTAATCAGAGCCATAGCGAATAGGGGTTAGTGTTTGACGTTTACGATGGTGGTAGGTGGCAGGTTGTCGTTTCGGCGGTCGGTGGCATCGATCACTTCGCGGGCGAGGTGGATGAAAGCCGCCGATGTGATTGTGTCGTCGAGCGATATAGGCGTTCCGTTGTCGGAGCTGGAGCAGATGGAATCTACGATTGGAATTTGGGCGAGGAGCGGGACGTTGAGCGATTGGGCGAGGTTGGTGCCACCGTCGCGGCCGAAGATGTAGTATCGTTCGTCGGGGTGAGCCGAGGGGGTGAACCATGCCATATTTTCCACCAGCCCGAGGATTGGCACGTTGATTTCTTTGGTGCGGAACATTGCGATGCCTTTTCGTGCGTCGGCGAGCGCCACTTGTTGAGGTGTGCTGACCACTACCACGCCGGTGATGGCGAGTGTCTGAACGAGCGTAAGGTGGATGTCGCTTGTGCCCGGGGGCATGTCGATGATGAAATAGTCGAGTTCGCCCCAGTCGGCATCGCTGATGAGTTGTCGAAGGGCGTTTGACGCCATGCCGCCGCGCCATAACACGGCGCTGTCGGGATCGACCACGAAGCCTATTGAGAGCATTTTCACTCCGTAGCGTTCGACAGGAATGAGAAGATTGCGTCCGTCGCTTTCCCTGACGAAGATTTGCTCGCCCTCCACTCCGAACATTTTGGGCTGCGACGGGCCGAAGATGTCGGCGTCGAGCAGTCCGACTTTGTATCCTTCGCGGACGAGTGCCACCGCGAGGTTGGCGGCGACGGTCGATTTTCCCACGCCCCCTTTTCCCGACGACACTCCGATGATATTCTTCACTCCGGGGAGCACTGGGAGCTTGGCTTTGGGCTCCACTCTTGGGGTTTTGACGGCGATGTTGCCGCGAATATCCACGTCGGGTGAAATATATGTAAGGATGGCCGTTTCGGCGGCACGGACAATCGACTTGATGTGAGGGTCGGTGGCACGTTGAAATATCAACGAAAAACTGACACGGTTTCCGTCGATGCGGATATCGTCCTCCACCATGCCGAGGCTGACGATATTGCCCTCCTTGCCAGGGTATCTGACTGTGGCGAGCGCATCAAGAATCAATTTCGGATACAGGTCCATGAAGAGTTGGGAATTAGGAATTAGGAATTATTTTGCTTGCGAAATAATCGCGGTGATAGTTTAGCGGACGTCGCCCGCAGGGCGGTGCGCGATGGCGAAGCCAAAAC
>CADBML010000014.1 GCA_902795825.1 uncultured Bacteroidales bacterium | reverse complement strand
TAGTTTTGGCTTCGCCATCGCGCACCGCCCTGCGGGCGACGTCCGCTAAACTATCACCGCGATTATTTCGCAAGCAAAATAATTCCTCATCCCTAATTCCTAACTCATTAGCATGTCAACAATATCCCCCCGCGACGCCGAATGGCGTGAAGAACTGCGCAACCGAATGACGCCGAAAGAGCGCACCGCCATCGAGCGAGTGAAAATGCCCGAACTCGACCCAGCCTACCGCATCACCTGCAACGAGGAAGTCAACCAAGGCATCAACGCCGAAGCTGCCATGAAAGAGGCCTCACGCTGCCTTGACTGCCCCAACCCGACGTGCGTCACCGGCTGCCCCGTCAACATCAACATCCCCGGATTCATCAAAAACATCGAACGGGGCGAGTTCGCACAAGCCGCCGCCGTCCTGAAGGAAACGAGCGCCCTGCCAGCCGTTTGCGGCCGCGTGTGCCCACAGGAAAAACAGTGCGAATCGAAGTGCATCTATAACAAGATGAAGCGCGAACCGATAGCCATCGGCTATCTCGAACGTTTTGCCGCCGACCACGAAGCCCCTGCCGCTGACGCTCCCGCCGAAGCCACGAAGGGTAAAATCGCCGTCGTAGGCTCCGGTCCCAGCGGACTATCGTTCGCCGGCGAAATGGCACGACACGGCTATTCCGTAACGGTCTTCGAGGCCTTGCACCAAATCGGCGGTGTGCTGAAATACGGCATTCCCGAATTCCGTCTGCCCAACGCCATCGTTGATAAGGAAATCGAATCGCTGAAGAAAAAGGGCGTGGAATTTGTCAAGGACTGCATCGTCGGCAAGACGCTCAGCTACGACGACCTCCATTCGATGGGTTTCCGCGGCATCTACGTGGCTTCCGGCGCCGGACTTCCCCGCTTCATGAATATCCCGGGCGAGAACCTTATCGGCGTGGTTTCATCGAACGAATATCTCACCCGAGTCAACCTTATGGGCGCTGGACGCGAAGGCTTCGACACACCAGCCCCTGCGGGAAAGCGTGTGGCTGTCGTCGGTGGCGGCAACACCGCCATGGACTCCGCCCGCACCGCCCGACGCATGGGTGCCGAAAAGGTGATGATTGTCTATCGCCGCAGCGAAGACGAAATGCCAGCACGCCGCGAGGAAGTGGGTCATGCCAAAGAAGAGGGCATCGATTTTATGACGCTCAACAACCCCATTGAATACCTCGGTGACGAACGCGGACACGTCACGACAATGCGCGTCCAGCGTATGGAACTCGGCGAACCCGACGAAAGCGGCCGCCGCAGTCCCGTGCCCATCGAAGGTGCGATTGACGATATAGAAGTGGATTTGGTGATTGTCGCCATCGGCGTTTCTCCCAACCCCATCGTACCGCAGGCCATTCCCGCACTGGAAATGTCGCGCCGCGGCACAATCGTGGTCGATGAGGCAACAATGCGCTCGTCGTTGCCCGACATCTACGCCGGAGGCGACATCGTTCGCGGCGGTGCGACCGTAATCCTCGCCATGGGCGACGGCCGCCGTGCCGCCCAATCCATGGCCGCAGCCCTCGACAAAGAATAATTTACACCGAACTTTATTCCGAACTCGGATTGCAATAGATCCATTTCATCAATAAAGTCTAAAATCAAAAAAATGGCTGCCGCTCAATGCGACAGCCATTTTATTCATAGACGGAACTAATTATCTGACGATAAGCTTTTTGCCGTCAACGATGACGATGCCCTTGTAGTCGTTGCCGACGCGTTGGCCCATCACGTTGTAACGGATGCCGTTGCCATTGGCAGCGTCGGCCTCGGTGAGTTCAACGCCGTCGCCTTCGTATTTCTCGCCGTTGAGATAAACGGTGTAGCCCTGAAGATGAGCCACTTTATAGTCGTACCATGTTTGGGCAACCGACTCTTTAGTGCAATAGATTGTCATCGGGCCCGACTTCTGGGCGGGGAACACGTCGTAGCCAAGGGTTATGTTGCCCTCAACGTTGCATTCGAATTTCTTCGTTGAGAAGCGGTCGGTCGCATAGAAACACTGGTTGGGAAATTCGTAGTCGCCCGAGGCTGTGACATAAATTTCGTTCAACGCATCGGGGTATCCTGCGAATTGATTCGGGAGGATAGCCACATCGGTGATGAAGAGTTTCTTGATATTCTCGCTGGCATACATCTCTTCGCCGGCAATTAACTTTGTATAGTATTGGAAGAGTGGTTCCCAGTAGTTTTCATCGGCGAGGTCCTCTTCGGTGAAAGCTGCGGGCTTCGATGCGTCGAGGGGTTCGATGGTCAGCTGGAGTTGCGGGCCGCGATCTGCAGGCCATTCGTAGGAGTCGAGAATGTACTTGTAGTTGTTTTTGGCATTGCGGGCCTCGAATTTCAGATAAGTGTTGATTTGAACGACGGGGTCAAGCACTTCAAAGTTGCTCGAAGGAGTTTCTGCGCCCAAAGTGATTGTGAATGTGGCTCCCTGTTTCGTCTTGAAGTCGAAATTCGAGAGGTCGAGATGCAGACGGATGTCGCCGCCCGGGTGGTCGAACGTGATGTTGCCGCCATCCCAAACGGCCGGAGTCGCTTCACCGCTTGCTGCAAAATTGCCACCGAAGTTTTTGGCCCAACCGCCGTCGATAGCGAATTTCACTTGGAGGTTAGTTGTGGCGGGGACATCCTTATATAGACATTCCCAAACATCGGGTGACACTTGCGCCATGGCGTTCGATTCAGCGCCCGGATCCCATGTTATACCGTTAAGCCAAACGCCGTTACCATTACCGACCGCAAAGACCGAATTGTATTCAAGCGAAGTAGCGAACGAGACGTTTTCGCCCATGACAGACACAGCATTATGGTCAGCATTAAGCACTACGGTGAAATCGCCGGCGGCTTTCATGTTGAAAGTGACATTGCCGCCGTTTTCGTCACCGATCCATTCAGAGCCGTTTTTCACCACTTTCAATTGGATGTCGTTGATTGCGGCATCCACGGTGTAGGTTCTTGTGACGGTGCCGTCGGATTGTTCGGTCATCAGGTTATCGGAGTTTGTTCCGTCCCACGAAGTGCCGAAAATCGACGCATAGTTGCCTGCCACGATATAAGCATCGGCGGCAATCGAACAGAAGCTAACGCCCAAAAGGGCCACTAATGAGAGTAAAATTTTTTTCATACGCGTAAATATTTAAATTAGATATAAAATGCTTAATTTCAGCGGAATTATTATCAACGCCGCAAATTTACAAATTATTTTGATATAATCAAAATAAAGTAGACGGAAGATAATAAACATTCCCATCAGTTTTTTGCGAAAAGTTTTGTAAATTATTGATTTATGTTCTAAATTTGTGGTCAGATTCAAGTATTTTTTATGCTATACCATCTCTGAGACATTATGAGTAGACTTTGTTGCAAATATTGCGGTCAGGAACTTCAACCAAATTATCCGCTATGCCCAAACTGCGGTATGCCCGTAGATATGCCTTCTTTCGACGACGAAACGGACGAATTCTCCACCGATGTCGAAATAACCGACATTGACCCCGACTCCGCTGAAAAAATTCCCATAACAACTCCGCCACGACACCAAAAAGAGACGCCGTCGGTACGTGGCTGGCTTTTGCTATTTGTCATCTTAATTATCGTCGGCGCAGTCCGCAACATCATCACTTTCCTTCAGGAAGTTTTCGCCTCGTCGGCCGACATGTCATTATTTGCAGTAAACGCGGCTATCCTTTTCTTTGCCGCATTCGCCATCTATACAGCCGTTTCTCTCATACGCCACAACACAAATGCGATTTTCCTCGCGAGAACTTACATAATCATCGACATTGTCAGCGCCGCTGTTTTGGTGTTGTTTAGTTTTCTCGGCGACATTTCCTCAAAAGAGAATTTGATACTGGCATTCTTCGTTTATCCGTTGAAAATCATCATTGACATCATCTGGTTTGTTTTCTTCAAACTGTCAAGGCAGGTCAAGAAAGACTATCTCGACGGCGGTGCCAAAACACGCGACTGGCTTATTATCTTCCTCGCAGGTATTATCATTATCGCCCTTGTCTTTTACGGAGTTAACGAGCAGGCGGCTTACGACGCTTACAACGCCGACCCATACGCCGCTTTTGAATAGCGTATGAAAAACAGCCATTGACCGACAACCATAAAAACGACGGGAGAAACTCGTCGTTTTTTCGCACAAAAGCGTTTTTAGGCATATCTTTCGGTTTTAATTCTTTGAATTAAAAAATATTCATTATCTTTGCGGATATGAAACAATTTTTGAGAGTGCTGCGCCGTTTCGTGCCGCCCTACAAGCGTTATCTGGCGCTCAACATATTGTTTAATATCCTGACGGCGTTTCTGACGTTGTTCTCTTTCGCCGTGATTATTCCGATTTTGGAAATGCTTTTCCAAATCAACACGGAAACTTACTCCTACATGACCTTCGCCGACGGGTCGGTTAAAGAAGTGTTTGTCAACAACTTCTACTACTACACACAAGTGGCCATCGAGCAGTGGGGCCAGTCGGCCACGCTTGCCCTTCTTGCCACCATCCTCGTGGTGATGACTTTCCTCAAAACCGGCACGGCATATCTTGCCGCACATTTCATCATACCCCTGCGGTCGGGCATCGTGCGCGACATCCGCAATATGCTCTACCATAAAATATTGTCGCTTCCCATCGGATTTTTCACCACCGAACGCAAAGGAGACATGATGGCTCGCATGACGGGCGACGTGGCCGAAGTGGAAAATTCCATCATGTCGTCGCTGGAAATGCTTTTCAAGAATCCGGTGATGATAATCGTGTGCCTCGGAATGATGATCGCCGTCAGTTGGCAGCTGACTCTGTTTGTGTTCATCCTGCTCCCGATAGCGGGAGTGGCTATGGGCAGAGTGGGCAAAGCTCTGAAACGCAAATCACTTGCGGCGCAGCAGAAATGGGGGATGCTGATGTCGAACATCGAGGAGACGCTTGGCGGACTCCGCATCGTCAAGGCCTTTAATGCCGAAGAAAAAGTGAGCCGCCGCTTCGAAGATGTCAACGAAGGGTATTTCCGTATTTTCAACCGCATTGCCCGACGGCAGGCACTCGCCCACCCCATGAGCGAATTTCTCGGCACAATCACCATCGCCATCGTGCTTTGGTTTGGCGGCACGCTGATTATTTCCGGCACTTCGTCAATCACCGCCCCGTCGTTCATCTATTATATGGTGATTTTCTACAGTATCATCAATCCAGCCAAAGACTTGTCGAAAGCCGCCTACACCATTCAGAAGGGTCTCGCGTCGATGGAACGCATCGACCGCATTCTCCTTGCCGAGAACGACATCAAAGACCCCGAAAAGCCTGTCGAAATCGGCAAGCTGAAGGGCGACATATCATATAACGAAGTCACATTCTCCTACGGCGAAAACACCGTGATCCACAACGTCAGCTTCGAAATTCCAGCAGGGGCGACTGTGGCTCTCGTCGGGCAGTCGGGGTCGGGCAAATCGACGCTTGCCGACCTCCTGCCGCGATTCTACGACGTCGATTCGGGGACGATAACGGTTGACGGAATCGACATCCGCAACCTACGCATCCACGACCTTCGCTCCTTTATGGGCAACGTCAACCAAGAGGCAATTCTCTTCAACGACTCTTTCTTCAACAACATAACATTCGGAGTGAAGGAAGCAACCATGGAGCAAGTGGAGGAAGCCGCACGCATCGCCAACGCCCACGACTTCATCATGGCCTCTGAAAACGGCTACGACACCAACATCGGCGACCGCGGTTGCCGCCTCTCCGGCGGACAACGCCAGCGGATTTCCATCGCCCGCGCCATCCTCAAGAATCCCCCAATCCTAATCCTCGACGAAGCCACATCGGCGCTCGACTCTGAAAGCGAACACCTCGTGCAGGAAGCCCTCGACCGGCTGATGCGAAACCGCACAACCCTCGTCATCGCCCACCGGCTCTCCACCATCCGAAATGCCGACCTAATCTGTGTGCTCCACGAAGGCCGCATCGTCGAACGCGGCACCCACGACGAACTTCTCGCCCTCAACGGCTTCTACCGTCGGCTCGTAGATATGCAATCGGTCAAATAATCAGCCACGATGAACAGCGACAACAAGAAACCCAACATCTTCGTTCGTATCTGGCGATTCTACATCGACGGATTCCGCTCTATGACCTTAGGCAAAACCCTTTGGACGATAATCCTCATCAAACTGTTTGTGATGTTCTTCATCATAAAGCTGTTCTTTTTCCCCAATATCCTCAACCGCGACTACGACAACGATGCCGACCGCGCCAAAGCCGTAGCCGCCAACCTATTAAATAAATAATTAACACCTTAAATAGCGATATCATGATTGACTTAATGAGTGTAGTTGACTGGTCGAGGGCACAGTTCGCCCTGACAGCCATGTTCCACTGGTTCTTCGTTCCGCTGACGCTGGGCTTAGGTATCATCGTGGCGGTGATGGAGACAATCTACCACCGCAAACGGAGCGAGAAATGGCTCGCCGTCACAAAGTTCTGGATGCGTCTTTTCGGCATCAACTTCGCCTGCGGCGTCGCCACGGGCATCATCCTCGAATTCGAGTTCGGCACCAATTGGTCGAACTATAGTTGGTTTGTGGGCGACATCTTCGGAGCACCGCTCGCCATCGAAGGCATCCTTGCTTTCTTCATGGAAGCCACGTTCATCGCCGTGATGTTTTTTGGATGGAACAAAGTGAGCCCGCGGTTCCACCTCGCCTCGACATGGCTCACTGCCATAGGCGCTTCTATTTCAGCGTTGTGGATCCTCATTGCCAACGCATGGATGCAATATCCTGTGGGGATGAAATTCAACCCCGACGAGATGCGCAACGTCATGGACAATTTTTGGGCCGTAGCGTTCTCGCCCATAGCCATCAACAAGTTTTTCCACGCCGTGATGAGCGGCTGGGCACTGTCGGGCGTGGTCGTGATGGGCATCTGCTGCTGGTTCCTGTTGAAAAAACGCAATGTCGAAATGGCCATGATGTCGATGAAAGTGGGCGCATGGGTTGGCATTATCGGTCTCGGACTGACGATGCTCACCGGCGACGGCTCGGCCGTGGAAGTGGCAAAGCATCAGCCCATGAAGCTTGCCGCCATGGAAGGACTTTACGACGGAACGTCAGGGCAGAAAATCATCGGGTTCGGCATCATTAACCCTGCCAAGACCATCGACAACGACGAGGAGCCGGTGCTGTGCGAAATTTCCGTGCCTTACGGACTGTCAATCCTCGCCCGCCATGACTATGAGGCGTTCGTGCCCGGCATCAACGACATCATCTCCGGACGCGACATCGACCCCGAAACCGGCGACACAATCAACACTGTGGGTTACGCCGAACGAATCGAGCGCGGACGCGCCGCCCAGGAAGCCCTGCGGCAATACAACGCCGCCAAAGAAGCCGGTGACACCGCCGCAATGGTCGCATACCAAGCCGCCCTCGAGAAAGATTATCCTTTCTTCGGCTACGGCTATTTCGACTCTGTGGAGGAAGCCGTCCCAAATGTGGCGATGACTTTCTATGCCTTCCACATAATGGTGCTTGCCGGATGCTTCGTGATGCTTGTGCTGCTTGTCGCCCTGTTCGCGCTCCACAAAAAGCCCAAATGGCTTTCAAAACGCCTGCTCCTATATGTCGGCATCCTCGCCGTGCCAATCATCTACATCTGCAGCCAATGCGGATGGATTGTGGCCGAAGTGGGCCGACAGCCGTGGACCATTCAGGACATACTGCCCGCGAAAGCCGCCATTTCCGACATGACCGCCGCTTCCGTGCAGACCACCTTCTTCATTTTCCTCTTCCTCTTCTGCGGCATCCTCATTGCCGAACTCTGCATCCTGTTCAAGCAAATACGCCTCCGCTCACGCCTTGAACTCGACGACGAACTAACCTCATCAAAAAACAACGATTGATATGGAATTTCTGCAAACATATTGGTGGGTGATTATCTCACTCCTCGGAGCAATCCTCGTGTTTATGCTCTTTGTCCAAGGCGGACAGACATTCTTCCTCACCACAGGCAACGCCGACATTAAAGCTATGCGCGTCAATTCGATGGGACGCAAATGGGAACTGTCGTTCACCTCGCTCGTGGTGTTCGGAGGCGCGTTTTTCGCATCCTTCCCACTCTTCTATTCCACCGCATTCGGCGGCGCTTACTATCTGTGGTTTCTCATCCTTCTGAGTTTTGTGGTGCAGGCTTTTTCCTACGAATTCCGTTCGAAGCCCCACAATATCTTCGGGCAACGCACTTACGACACACTTCTCTACATCAACGGCACTCTCGGATGCATCCTGCTCGGCGTCGTGGTGGGGACGATGTTTTTCGGCGGCGATTTCACCATTGACAAAGGCAACATCCTCGACGGCACAACTCCCGTGATTTCACGCTGGGGCAACCTCCACGGCCTTGAGGCGATTGCCGACTGGCGCAACTTCCTGCTCGGTCTGGCCGTCCTCTTCCTCGCGCGTACCCAAGCCCAGCTCTACTTTATCAACAACATCGACGATGACAATTCACGCACCGAAAGCCGACGCGACCTGCTGGTGAACAGCGCATTTTTCGTGTTGTTTTTCGTGGCTTTCGTGATTGTCCTTCTTCTCGCCGACGGGTATGAGACTGCCGCCGACGGCTCTATAGGCATCCGCGCCAACAAGTACTTCCACAACCTCGTCGAAATGTCCACCGTCGGGGTGATGTTTCTCGCGGGCGTGGTGCTTGTGCTCTTCGCAATCATCAAAAGCCTCATCGACAAATCGTTTGTCAAAGGTATTTGGTTCTCTGGCATCGGCACTGTGATGGTGGTTTTGGCGCTGTTCTTCATCGCAGGCCTCAACGCCACGCCCTACTACCCCTCGCTTGCCGACCCTCAGGCGTCGTTGACTATCGCCAACTCGTCGTCGAGCCAGTTCACGCTGACGGTGATGAGTTGGGTGTCGATTCTCGTGCCTTTTGTCGTGGCTTACATAGCATACGTCTGGCGCACGATGAACCGCAAACCCATCACGCCTGATGAAATCCGCTCTGCCGAGCACAAATATTGATTATCAACATTAAACGAATACAAACAATGAAACGATTATTGAAATCCGCCCTGCCAATCTTTTTGATGGCTCTTTTCCTCGCCGCCGGCACTGACACCGCCGATGCCGCGAAGAAATCAAAGAAAGTGTATTATGTCGTAGCGGCAAGTTTCTCCTCATTTGAAGAAGCGAAGAAAACCGCCGACAACCTTTCGGAAGTAGTGTTCTATTGCGTTTACAAGGTGAACGTCAAGGGTAAGACCGTCTATCGTCTCTGCTGCGACTGCGCTTATTCTCGCGCCGTGGCTCAAGAATTTATTGACAAATACGGCGACTTGACCTTCAACGACAAACTATGGATTTGGGAGTCGAACGGACTCGGCAACTGCGTGTATCGTCCCGAATCGCCCGCAGACGAGGATGGTCCGTGCAGTGATGGTCGTATTCCCGCACTGAAGCCCCACTGGTAATTTTATTCTCAACGCCCCCGAATCGTGGGGGCGTTGAGTTATTGTCAACTTTTAATTCAGTGAATATGAAAGCGTTGAAATTATTAACGGCGTTGGCTATCGTTTTGCCGATGACAGCGACAGGACAAGATTCCACAAAAACATCAACATCTTCCCCTGTCAAAACTTTTGCCGAAATGACCGAAAAAGATCTTAATAATGACGGTATCAATGACATCGTGTTCATTTTTGAGGACCCCTTCACTCACTCTGTCACGCTTGAAATCTGGCTTTCTAATTCCGACGGCTCACGACAGGAACCAAAGTTTTACGAAAACATTCTTTTCGAATTGCCAGCCGACGTTGATGACAACTCGGTTTCTTACGACCTCGGGATGACCGACGATAACTGTCTGAAAATTTCCGTGATGCTCGATTATTCCATGTCGGGGTCGTATGCAGTCCCCACTGGCACGTACATCTATCGCTATCAAGACGGAGATTTCTATCTCATAAGCGACACGCACACCGACCTCTATGCCAACACCGGCGAAGAATTTTCCGTCATCAACGACTACCTTAAAGGCAAGCGGTGCAACGTATCGCTCTTAGCCGACAAAAACAAAAACCTCAAACGCAAAGCGAAGTGGAGCAAAATCGGCAAAAAAACTCTCCACCGACTTGGCGAAGACAAACTGACGGCAGAATAACACATAAGGATGCTTTCTACAAATCACATGTACAAAGGAAATGAATCGACGTGAAATGCTAAAAATGAGCGGCCTCGCAGCCGCAGGCGCGACTATTCTCGGACTGCCGACATCGGCCGATGCCGCCCCCGTAAATGCGTCACAGCGTAAAAAAGTGCTTGTCATCGGCGCACACCCCGACGACCCCGAAACCACCTCGGGAGGCACCATCTGCCTGCTGACCGACGCCGGCCATGAAGTGGTGTGCGTTTATCTCACACGCGGGCAGGCGGGAATCGAAGGCAAAGGCCACTCCGAGGCGGCGGCTATTCGTTCGGCAGAAGCCGAAGCCGCCTGCCAAGTGATGGGCACACGAGCCGTTTTCATGAACCAAATCGACGGAAACACCGAAGCGAACCTCGACCGCTACCGCGAAATGCGCGAACTTATCGACCGCGAAAACCCCGACATAGTCATCACCCACTGGCCTATCGACGGTCATCGCGACCACGCCATTTGCGGCATCCTCGTGCTCGACGCATGGCGACGCCTCGACCGACGTTTCAAACTGTTCTATTTCGAGGCAATGTCGGGCACTCAGTCGCAGATGTTCTCCCCGTCGCACTGGGTGGACATTTCCGCCACTGTCGAACGCAAGCATGAGGCATGTTACTGTCATAAAAGCCAAGATATCCGTTCATTCTACGATGGATGGCACGGCACCATGGAACATTTCCGTGGGATGGAAGCGCGATGCCAAGTCGCCGAAGCCTTCCGCCAACACATCGACGCTCTCCCCACACTGTCATAATTCCCAATTCCTCATTCCTAATTCCTCATTCCTAATTGCGTCGAGTAGTTTTGGCTTCGCCATCGCGCACCGCCCTGCGGGCGACGTCCGCTAAACTATCACCGCGATTATTTCGCAAGCAAAATAATT
>CADBML010000013.1 GCA_902795825.1 uncultured Bacteroidales bacterium | reverse complement strand
GTTTTGGCTTCGCCATCGCGCACCGCCCTGCGGGCGACGTTCGCTAAACTATCACCGCGATTATTTCGCAAGCAAAATAATTCCTAACTCCTAATTTCTCATTCCTAATTTTTCACATGATAACTACCGACCAATTAAAAGAGACACAAGAGCGCGAGCATGCGCTGAGGAGGTATCTTTGACATCGACTCGCTGAAAATCCAAGTCGAAGAAGAAGAACTTCGAACCCATGTGCCCGACTTTTGGGAACATCCCCAAGAGGCTCAGGCTCAAATGAAAAAAGTCAAGGACCTGCAAAGGTGGATCGACGATTACACCGAAATCCAAAAAGAAGTGGAGGAACTGACCCTCGCTTTCGACTTTCTCAAGGAAGGACTCGTTGAAGAAGAGGAAATCGACGGCATTTATGCTTCCGTGATGGAGAAAATCGAAGCCCTCGAGTTGCGCAACATGCTCCGCAGAGAGGAGGACAAACTCGGCGTGGTGCTGAAAATTAATGCCGGAGCTGGCGGCACCGAAGCGCAGGATTGGGCACAGATGCTCATGCGGATGTATCTCCGCTGGGCAGAGGCCCACAAATACAAAGCCACCATCGCCAACTTGCTCGATGGCGACGAGGCGGGAATAAAGTCGGCCACCATCAACATCGAAGGCGACTATGTCTATGGCTATCTCAAGAGCGAAAACGGTGTGCACCGGCTTGTGCGTGTGTCGCCGTATAACGCACAGGGCAAGCGCATGACTTCGTTCGCCTCGGTTTTCGTCACCCCCCTTGTCGATGACACCATCGAGGTCAAAGTGGACCCCGCGCTCCTCTCGTGGGACACCTTCCGAAGCGGCGGTGCCGGCGGCCAGAACGTCAACAAAGTGGAGTCGGGTGTGCGTCTGCGTTATCAGTTCACCGACCCTTACACCGGCGAAAAAGAGGAAATCCTCATCGAAAACACCGAGACACGCGACCAACCCAAGAACAAAGAAAACGCCATGCGCCAACTGCGCTCAATCCTCTACGACAAAGAACTTCAGCATCGCCTTGCAGAGCAGCGGAAGGTGGAGGACTCGAAACTGAAAATCGAGTGGGGCTCGCAAATTCGCAGTTATGTTTTCGACGACCGTCGTGTCAAGGACCATCGCACAAATTACCAGACTTCTGACGTGGGCGGCGTGATGGACGGCAAAATTGACGAGTTTATCAAAGCATATCTGATGGAGTTCGCCAAAGAAAGCGATAGTTAATGCATAATGCTAAATGCACAATGCATAAATGGCGTTAGAAAAAAATGCCCGTGCCACAAAAATAGGGCTTACTTGGATTTATGGCACGATTTGCCCAAAATCCCTCTCTTGCGCCCCGTAGCCCATGATTTGCCGTGCCAAATCGTGCCAAAGCCGTGCCAAATAAAGTTTAGAGAGGGGGAGTTTAAAGTTTAGAGAACTCCTATACTCCCCATACTCCTTAGATATTTTCTTTGTGGCTTAGTGACTTTGTGTGAGATAATTATCTGTGGAATCTGTGTGAGCCTAGATGTGAATTGTTTTAGCCTTGGCCTTGGCTTTTCGGTGTGACCCCCCTGACGGCGGCTGTGCTGTTGAATTTGCGGACGTAATCGGCCGTTGGAGTGACGAGAGTCACTTCGCCGTCGCCGACGATGATGTCGTTGACTGACGTGATTCCATCGGGAAGCATTATGATGCCTCGCACGCGCCCGTTTTGGTCGCAAATCTGAAGTCCCTGGTTGGTGACGACCCACAAATTTCCAGCTCCGTCGAATGTCATTGCCGACACGATGAGAAGCGAGTTGTCGTAGCTGTGGAGCCAATAGAACGCCTGTCCGTGGAGAGTTTCTCCACCGTTGAGAATGTATTGCCATAGGCAATTGGAGCCTTCGTGGGTGTGCGCACAGAATGTTCCGTCGGGATAGACGGCGAATGTTTTCTCGGAGCGGATTTTCCCTATTATACGGTCGGTTGGTGTGGCGTGCGATTTTTCTTCCCATTTACTGCCGTCGATAAGGAGGGGGCTTAGCAAGTCGTTTTGGGTTTTGCCCGCTTTCGGTGCTTCGGGCCATCCGGTCCACATCCACTCCATCACGTCGGCAAAGATCTCGCTGGCGCGTTTCACTCCATGCTTGCAGTCGCTCCAGTCGTATCGGGTGTCGTAGCCGGCGAAGTCGAGTGCGGTGGCGAGCATTCGGTTGCCCTCATACCAATGGCCGAAGAGGGCGTTCCAGATGTCGTTAGTGCCGTCTTGGAGGCAAATTCTCAGCGGGCGAGGTTCGCTTTTGCGTACAATCGCCTGGATGTCGTTTCCTCCGCGCATGGCCACGAAAGTGCCCACACCGCTGAACACACGGCTGAATAGGTCGGGGCGGTGCCAGGCGGCGTTGAAAGCCGCAATTCCGCCGCTGCTCAGCCCGAAAATCATGCGGTCGGCAGCGCGGCCTAACAGTCGGACGGGGATGCCCGCCGATGTGCGGTGCTGCTCGACGAAAGGCAACACTTCCTGTTCAAGAAATGAGGCGAACTTCGGGGTGGGGGAGTCGAATTCGTTGCTGCGGTTGTAGCGGATCACTCTCCCATTGGTGTCGGTTATCACTCCCGGCTGCAGAAACACACCTATTGTCACCGGCATCTTCCCGGCGGCAATCAGGCTATCCATGACGTGGGGCGCGTTGCACAAGATGCCGTCAAGACCCACATATAGGCAGGCGGGAGTCGTGCCTTTGTAGGCATCGGGAACGTAGATTTTCACTTCACGGCTTGTGCCCGGGTAGAGTTGTGGGCTGCTCGTGAGCGTGTCGGTGATGATTTCGTGGGCCGCCGTATATGCGCCCGCGATGGCCGTGGCGGCCATCAATGTCAAAAATCGCAGTTTCATTTCGGTGGATTTGATGTTGATACGCGCCAAAATCACATCAGTTTGGCGATTTCTGCTTGGAGCGAGTCGATGTTGTCGAGACGTTTCACCAACTCGCCCTTGCGGTTGATTAGGAATGTGGCGGGGATTTCCTGCACATTGTAGTTAAGCAGGTTCTTCGCTCCGTCGGCCTGCGGGTTGCGGACGGTAATCCATGGCAGGTTGACGGCCGACTGCCGCCATGTCACGTCATCGACATCTACAGCCACCTGATAGATTTCCAACCCTTGGGCGTGGAAGCGTTCGTAAGCTTTGTTGAGCGCGACGTTGAAAGCGGGCGATTCGGGGGCGTCGTAGGTGGTGAAGTTGAGCACAACCACATTGCCTTTCGATGCCAGTTCGGTAAGGCTTTGTTCTTTGCCTTTTTCGTCGCGCAGGTTTATTTCAATCAGCGGGGCTTCGTCGGCATAGACCACTTTCCCAGCGGAGAGGGCTTTTTTGTTCGACAGATAGAGCTGTTTGAGATATTCTGTGCGGGGGTCGTCGGGCCGTTGTTCGGAGAAGGCGTTTGCCACGGCTCCGATGATGCCGAGGTCGCGGCGGTTGTCGGAGCGGAAAATTTGGTTGCCTGAAATTTGTCGGGTGATGATGTAGTAAGCGGCGAGACCGGCGGGGTCGGCGAGGATTATTTCCGAGAGGTCGCGTTTGAGGAGCGAGTCGTTGGCGGCAGTGGCGGCGTCGGTTTTGCCGACAGTGTCGTAGATTTTGTGGTCGATTTTCATGAACGCTTCCGCGTCGGGCGAGCCGGCAAAGGCATAGTCGCCGGTGAAATTGGCTTTCGACGCGGAGAGAGTGATGGCTTCAACGCTGTCGATGGGGAAATACACCACGTTTTCGCCATAAACGAGTCGGTAGATGTCGGGGTGTCCCGCGGGGGCGTGGCTTATGGCGAAGTTGCCCTCGCTGTCGGTGCGAGCGGAGTCGAGGATAATCCACAGCCCGTTGCTGGAGTTTTGCACATAAACGGTTTCGTCGGCCGCGCCGTCGATTTTACCTGAAAGTTGCCATTTGTCGGCGCAAGAGGCAAAAGCCACCGCCGCAAGAATGATAATTATACTTTTTCTCATTTCTACTAATTATTATAATGCCCTTCGGGCTAATTTCTGATTTGAGTTTCTATTATAGAATTATATGATATACAATTTGTTGCGGAACAAGCGAATCGTTTTGGTGTGAAAATTTCGGGACGTACTACCCCTCCGGCTCTACGAGCCACCTCCCCTGCTAGGGGAGGATTTTGGAGGGACGCTTGCGAGAAATGCTCCCCTAGCAATCCCTTCGTCGGCCTCGCCGACACCTCTCAATAAAAGAGGAGAAATGCTGTCACAAAGTGACTGAGGGGTAGTGAATTGAATGAGCTTCATTTAACTATAGAAACTTGAATTCCTCATTTCTCATTCTTCACTCCCTTCGAGGTCGTCATATCGTTGGTAGAGGAAGTCGTTGTAGGGGAAGCGGGTGAGGTGGATTTCTTTCGCCTTCTCGTAAAGCAGCCGGCGAAGTTCTTCTATATTCGTCTGTTTTTTTGCTGAGATAAACACGCAGTTGTCGTGCATCTGTCCCATCCACGTGGTTTTCAGCTCGTCGAGCGAGATGTTTTCGCGAGTGCGCGGTGTCAGGTCGTCGGCGTCTTTGGGAGTGTAGGTGAAAGCATCGATTTTGTTGAAGACGAGAATCATCGGTTTGTCGGAGGAGTCGCACACTTCTCGGAGCGTGCGGTTTACCACCTCGATTTGCTCTTCAAACTGGGGATGGCTGATATCGACCACATGGACGAGGAGGTCGGCTTCGCGCACTTCGTCGAGGGTGGACTTGAACGAGTTGACGAGGTGAGTGGGGAGTTTGCGGATAAACCCGACCGTGTCGGTGAGGAGGAATGGGAGGTTTTCGATGACCACCTTACGCACAGTCGTGTCGAGCGTGGCGAAGAGTTTGTTTTCGGCAAATACGTCGCTTTTGCTTAGCAGGTTCATCAGTGTTGACTTGCCCACGTTGGTGTATCCCACGAGAGCCACACGGGTTAGCTTGCCGCGGTTTTTGCGTTGGGTTGATTTCTGCTTGTCGATGTCCTTGAGTTGCTCTTTGAGGAGCGAGATGCGGTTGAGAATGATGCGCCGGTCGGTTTCGATCTGAGTTTCGCCGGGGCCGCGCATTCCGATACCGCCTCGTTGACGTTCGAGGTGAGTCCACATTCGCGTCAGGCGTGGCAGGAGATATTGATATTGGGCAAGTTCCACTTGCGTGCGTGTCGTGGCCGTCTGTGCGCGGCGGGCGAAGATGTCGAGAATGAGGCTTGTGCGGTCGAGCACTTTGATGTGGAGCGCGTTCTCGATGTTCGACACCTGTTTTGTCGAAAGGTCGTCGTCGAATATGGCGAGGTCAATGTTGTTTTCCTCCACATATTTGGCTATTTCCTCAAGTTTGCCTTTTCCCACGAAAGTGCGTGGGTTGGGGTAATCTACTTTTTGGAGGAACGTTTTTATGGTTGCGGCGCCGGCTGTGTCGGCGAGAAACGATAGCTCGTCGAGGTATTCGTGGGCTCGGACTTCATCCTGTTGTGGGGTGATAAGCCCGACGAGGACAGCCCGTTCTTCGCCGGCTATGGATGTGACGTTTTCTTTCATAGCCGCAAAGTTACTAAATTATTTCAAAAATGCGCCGTTGCCTTTGAAAAATATTCAAGACAGAAAATGATAGTAACAGAAAAATCATTACCTTTGTGGAGTGAAAGCATATCCGGCTTATGAAATCACGTTGAACTAAATTAACTTTCGGGGCTTTCTATTAATTCCCCGTTCAAAAAGAATGCCCGCATTGCTCCCTCTTTCCTGCCAAGTATCTTCAAAATATCCTCTCTGAATTTCCTGAAAGGCAATATATAGAAAGTCCCTCAAATAATTCCAACACAATGAAAACGAAACATCTTTTATGGTTGGCCATAGTTGCCATTATGCCACTGATTTCGTGCGGCGCGAAAAGCACAGACGACAAGTCCTCCAATCCCGAGGTCGCATACGGGAACAATCCGGCTTTCAACACAGATTTTCTTAAGAATCTTGAGGTTGATGTGGCCAATATTCCCGACCTTTCAGTACCAGTGGGCGAGCAATTGCCCGATTATTCATATTTGAAACTCGATCAAGTGTTCCGACTCCTGCCTATGGTGAAAGATGGCGGCTATGAACTGTCGGATGACATTTTCTTCATCAAAGGAGCCAAAGCCTTGGCGGGCGGATACACGATGCTTCTCTATGGCTTTGAGACCGGCGACGACGCAAGTCTGGAAATGCTTGCCGTATATGACAAGGATGGCAAGATATCCGACTACATCGATTTGGGCGATATGGAAGCGTTTATCATCCTAAAAGAGGATGAAGATTCGCGAGGAGGTACGGCCCGCTCCACATCGATAACCTTGTCGTTCCCGTCGGCAGCGGAGTTCGCGCTCGACAGGACGGTGAAAGAGGGAGGTTTCCAATTCTCGGAAGAGCGAGCCTCCGAAGTGACCGACTGCAAAATGATGATGGAATCGGTTCTGCGTTACACCGTCGATGACAAAGGCCATTTGGCACTTGCCGAGGAGAAGGAGGTGAGGCGTAGCGGCGCGATAAGCCCCAAGGCGGAATATGGGGAAAAGGCGGCGATGTTGTCGTTGCTGCCCATGTCCGACCCTGGCAGAATCGACCGCCTGAACGGTTTTGCTAAAGAAATGCTTGCGAAAGTAGGGTGTGACGATTGCGACGAAGGTTTCTGCTGTGACATCCTGTCGGTGGTGCAAAGCTATTATGACAGCAATCCTCAGGCTTTGCTGGCGTGGATTTACGAAAAACGCGACGTTGAGAATGAAATTGTCAAATATCTCAAGAAGACATTCGACGACGGTTGGAGAAACAAGCATGATCTGACACGGCAAATCGGGAAGCTTGCCGATGCCGGCGCCCGCAATTATCTTGAGAACCTCACCGACGGGTGGGCTTCCGACGCAAAATAGCTTTGTTGCGTCGCTATTCTCGCACCCACGTTTTGCTTCGCGCCTAATCGGCACCGCCTCGGCAGGGTTCTACCCCTCCGGCTCTTTGAGCCACCTCCCCTGCTAGGGGAGGATTTTCGCAAGCTTGACAATCTGCTTTCGGCACGCACGATTCTCCCCTGCTAGGGGAGGATTTTGCAAGCTTGACAGTCCGGTCGATGTCGCCTGACTTGTCCGGGCTTGTAGTCGATGTGTTGCCCCACTTTCATCGGCCTCATATCGACAGAGCATTTCGAGGGCGAAAAGGTCGTCGGTCGATGAGGCGATGTCGGTGTCGAGAATCATGAGCGAGACGTCGGTGTGTTCGTTCGGCGAGGTTTCGTCGCCGGAGCACACAGGGGCTTGGTCGCATGGAGGATGGCATTTGCGCCATTCGCGGGTTCTTGCGGCGATGTTTTTGCGCAGACATTCGCTGTAAAGCCATGGTTCGCAACTGTGAATGTCGCCCACGTTGATGAAATTGCGGTAAGGACGATATTCAGAACCGCTATATCCGTCAACCACAAGCACATGCCGTTCGGGCGAGAGAGTCACCGTGATGGAGTCGTGAAGCAGGACCGGAGATGCGTCGGTGCGCCAATTAACCGGATTAATCCCGAAGCACGTCTCGGCAATCACGGGGTTGACGTATTTCAGATTCTTGACGGTGTTGTAGCAGATTGTGACGCCAATGTCGGTTTCGCCCATGGCGGGGCGAATGCGGTGGCAAGTGGCTGTGTCTTGCGGCGTCACCTTGTAGCCCATAACGTAGGCGGCTGCCATTTGCTCGTAGGTTGTGTCGGCCATGTGCTTGAGCAGTTCCACAACCGCCATTCCTCCTTGGCTGAATCCCGCGATGACGAATGGGCGGCTGCGGTCGCGGTGGCGTTGAAAATAGTCGAAGGCTTCGCACACGTCGGCCATCGGCAAGCGTGTCCTGCTGTGAATCGTGTCTTCGTTAAGCGAAAGGAAAGCGTCGATTGTGGCATGGCGATAAAACGGCGCAAAGAAGCGGTTGCCGTCGGCCATATATTTTGCCACGCCGTTGATTTCCTTGGCCATGTGACTGCGGTGGTGGGTATTCCAAACGTCGGCATAGTGGCATACAGCGCCGTCGGCCGTCTGCCAGTCCTCCTCCCATGTCGATACCACATAAAACACGTCGGCTCCCGTGCCGAGCGAGTCGCCGTCGGCGGTTATCCACATCGCCGTGTCGCCATATGTGGGTGGCGAAGGAACATATTGCGGGGAAAAAGCCCCAGACGACGTTTCGGGTTCTGCTCCCAAAGAGAACGACATCGCTCCGCCGGCGCAAAATATTAGTCCGATTGCCAATCGCTGTAGATGATTCATATTCAGTGGAAAGTCTTGTAATTGTTCTTGTTAGGAATTGTCTATTCCAAGTCGATATAAATGGGAATCCCATTTCTTTTCGACTACAAAGGTAATGATTTTCTCTTAATCACCAACGCTTCGATAATGCATAATGCATAATTTAATGCACAATGCATAATTAAATCGAGCAATCGAGTATTCGAGTATTCGAAAACTCTTTTACCTCTCCTCTTTCAACTTTAATCTCTCTCCTTTCACCTTTCAACTCTCCCCGTTCAACTTTATTTCTGTCAAATATTTGCCAAAGGTTTTTAAGTTTTGTAACTTTGCGGTTGTAAACGAATTGTAAGTAAGAATAGAAAAATGAATGTAGCTATTGTGGGCGCAAGCGGCGCCGTTGGTCAAGAGTTGATGAAAGTGCTCGACGATTTGAAGTTTCCCGTTGACGAACTGACGCTTTTCGGGTCGAAACGCAGTGCGGGGCGCGTTTACACGTTCCGAGGCAAGGAGTGTGTCGTCAAGGAATTGCGCCATAACGACGACTTCCGAGGCATCGACATTGCTTTCGTGTCGGCAGGCGGCTCCACGTCGAAAGAATTTGCTGCGACAATCACCCGCCACGGCACGCTGATGATCGACAATTCGAGTGCGTTCCGAATGGACGAGGATGTGCCTTTGGTGGTGCCAGAAGTGAACGGAGCCGATGCGTTCAACGCTCCTCGCCGTATCATCGCCAACCCGAACTGTACGACGATATTGATGGTGGTGGCATTGAAGGCCATTGCCGACATTTCACCGATAAAGCGGGTGCATGTGGCTTCGTATCAGGCCGCAAGCGGAGCCGGAGCGGCGGCTATGGACGAACTCGTCAAGCAGTATTCCCAAATCGCGGCCGGCGAAAAGCCAACGGTGGAGAAATTCGTCTATCAGCTTGCCTATAACCTCATTCCGCACATCGATGTGTTCACCGACAACGACTACACGAAGGAGGAAATGAAGATGCACAACGAGACGCGCAAAATCATGCACTCCGACGACATTTCGGTCAGCGCCACCTGCGTCCGTGTGCCTGTTCTCCGTGCCCACAGCGAGTCGGTTTGGGTCGAGACCGAACGACCAGTTTCGCCCGAAGAGGCCCGCGAAGCCCTCGCTAAAGCCGATGGGGTAGTGGTGGTTGACAATCCCGCCGAAAAACAATATCCCATGCCTCTCGACGCTTCGGGCAAAGACCCCGTCTATGTCGGTAGAATCCGCCGCGACATCGCCAATCCCAATGGACTTACATTCTGGCTTTCAGGCGACCAAATACGCAAAGGCGCGGCTCTCAACGCCGTGCAAATCGCCCAATATATTCTGAATTTTCAGAAGGGTAGTTAATAGAAATTCCCTAAATAACTCATAATCCGCCGAATATGATGTTGGCAGCGGCAACGGCCTTAGTGACTGACCCGGTATTGATTTTCTTTATCGTGTTGGCCATCATTTTGCTGACGCCGCTGATTTTCAATCGGCTGAATATTCCGCATATTATCGGGCTGATTCTCGCCGGCGTGATAATCGGACCCTACTGCACGCATCTTCTCGACCGCGACATGAGTTTCGAGATTTTCGGTCAGGTTGGCATCATCTACTTGATGTTCCTCGCCGGACTGGAAATTGACATGTACAATATGAGAAAGAACTTCAATCGGGGGTTCGTCTATGGAATGTACACGTTCTTCATTCCGCTCGTAATCGGGTTTGTTGTAGGCTATTACCTGATGGGGTTAAAAACATCGACAACGCTCTTGCTGTGTGCGATTTACTCCGCGCAAACGCTTGTGGCATATCCCATCGTGTCGCGTCTCGGGCTTACCAAATCGCCGGCGGTAATCATCACCATCACAGGCACTATTGTCACGGTTTTCCTCTCTCTGTTGCTTCTGGCAGGAGTGGTGGAGGTGGAGGACGAGGGCGGCTTCTTCGTGCTCAATTCGATGCTCGTCACGTTTGTCAAGTTTGTGGTCTATGCCGTCGCGGTGCTTTACGTTTATCCGCGCCTGACGCGCTGGTTCATTAAGAAATTCGGCGACAATTCCGTGCAGGTGATATATATTCTCGCCATGGTGTTCCTCGCGGGGTATATGGCACGTGTGATCGGGCTCGAGCCGATTTTGGGAGCATTCTTCGCCGGAATCGTCCTCAACCGCTATGTGCCCGCGATGTCGCCTCTGATGAATAGGCTTGAGTTCCTCGGTAACACGATATTTATCCCATATTTTTTGATTGGCGTGGGTATGCTTATAAATCTACCCGCCGTGGTTTTGAGTTGGGACACGCTGAAAATCGCCGTTATAATGACTGTGATAGGGCTTTTGACTAAATGGTTGCCCGCGCTGGTGGTGCAGAGGGTCTATAAGTTCTCGGCACTCGACCGCAGGATGATATTCGGACTTTCGTCGGCGTCGGCCGCTGCCGCCATTGCCGCCGTGATGATCGGATTCCAGATAGGCATCGCCGACGACCATATCCTCAACGGCACAGTCTTGATGATACTAATCACCTGCATCGTGTCGTCGCTCGTGACTGGTAGCGCCGCAAAGAAGATGAAGATGGCGCAGCTGAGTCAAAAAGAAGTCGATACGGGGGCCGGGGAGAAGGGCGGAAATGTGCTTATTCCGGTAGCCAATCCCATCACCGCCAAGAGCCTCGTGGAATTGGCATTGCTGATGCGCGACCCGCTTTCGTCGTCAGAAATCTTTGCCCTGCATGTCCGCAGCGACAATTCGGCCGGCTCACGGGCCATCGGGCGCAATTCGCTCGACGTGGCCGAGCAGACGGCCGCCACATCCGAGAAATCGCTGACAGCCATCGAACGCTACGACATGAACATCGTCACAGGCATAGTCAACACGGTTGTAGAGCGGGATATTTCGCAGATTATCATCGGATTGCACCGCCGTGTGACAGTCATCGACAGTTTCTTCGGCGCGAAGGTGGAGCAACTATTGAAGGCCACCAACCGGATGCTGGTGATTTCGCGGTGCTTTATCCCTGTCAACACAGTGACGCGAATAGTCGTGTCGGTGCCGCCGAAAGCGGAATATGAGGCAGGTTTCGCTTTGTGGGTTAAGATGCTGGCGAATTTGGCTTCGCAACTTGGTTGCCGCATCATTTTCTGCTGTTACGACGAGACGAAACGATATATCAGAAGCGTCATCTTCCGCAACGGCTACAGAATCCGCAGCGAATACCGCGAGATGCACGAAAACGACGACTTCATTCTGCTGGCCGACAAAATTCTTGACGACGACCTGTTCGTAATGGTCACGGCCCGCCACACTTCCGTTTCGTTCAACACCGAAATGGATTCAATTCCGGGCTTCCTTCAGAAATACTTCTCCCAAAACAATCTCCTTGTGGTTTATCCCGACCAATACGGCGATGTGGTGGAGCCGACAACGTTTGTCGATCCGTTGACGTCCGACCTCAATGAGGCGGTTTCGCCTCTGTGGCTGAAGTTGCGCTCGTGGGCCCGTCGTCTCATAGAATATAAGAACCGATTCGACCGCAATCACCCAAAACGCAAGAAGCACAAGGATGTGGAACTATAATTGTGGAATTATAAAGATATGATATTCGAAGAACAACGAATCAAAGGGGTGTTTGTCATTGAGCCTCGCCGGTTTGGCGACAGCCGCGGCTATTTTATGGAAAGTTTCCGTCGCGACGAGTTCCGCCAGAATGTGGGCGACGTGGAGTTTGTTCAGGACAACGAGTCGTTTTCGACGCGGGGCGTGTTGCGCGGCCTGCACTTCCAGCGCGGCGAGTTCTCACAGGCGAAATTGGTGAGGGTGTCGCGCGGCAGAGTTGTCGACGTGGTGGTTGACCTTCGTCCCGAATCGCCCACAAAAGGGCAGTATTTGGCTGTCGAGCTTAGTCAGGAAAACGCCCGCCAACTGTTCGTGCCGCGGCGGTTCGCCCACGGATTCGTCGTCCTGAGCGACGAGGCGCAGTTCCAATATAAAGTGGACAACGTGTATGCGCCCCAAGCCGAAGCCACATTGCGCTATGACGACCCGTCGCTCGCCATCGACTGGCGTCTGCCTGCCGACGAATTAGTGTTGTCGGAAAAGGACCTTCGCGGGGTGTCGCTCTCCGAAGCCCTCAAGATGTTTGAGGGGAATTTTCCGAAAGGCAATTAAGGGGCTTAAGATTAATCCCACGTTCACAGGACATCAAAGCAAATAGTAACAATGAACCTGCTGAAACTTTATAAGAGCATTTTGCCGTTCGTCAAGCCATATAAGTGGCTTGTCGTCCTGACGTTAATCCTGACGCTCGTCGG
>CADBML010000012.1 GCA_902795825.1 uncultured Bacteroidales bacterium | reverse complement strand
CTCGTGCGATTGCGCCGAAAGCGAAGGTGAAATCACCAAGCTCTCCACCCGTCGCGCCGCCAGCGATTTCGAAGCCCTCCGCCTCGCTACAGAGCGCGCAGCCAACCGTCCGAAGGTGTTCATGCTCACCATCGGCAACCTCGCAATGCGCCTCGCACGCAGCCAGTTCTCGTCTAACTTCTTCGCCTGCGCTGGCTATGAAATCATCGACAACCTCGGCTTCTCCACCGTCGAAGAAGGCATCAACGCCGCAATGGAAAAGAAAGCCGACATCGTCTGCCTCTGCTCAAGCGACGACGAATACGCCGACTTCGCTCCTGAAGCCTTCGCGCTTCTCAATGGTCGCGCCGAATTCGTGGTGGCTGGTGCTCCCGCTTGCATGGAAGACCTCCAAGCTAAGGGCATCACTAACTTCATCCATGTTCGCTCAAACGTGTTGGAAACTCTTAAAGCATTTAACGCCAAACTTCTTAAATAACCTACGACAATGAAACCCGATTTTAAATCAATCAATATCACCGCCGACGCTTTCAACGGCGTGAAATCAACCGTAGCAAAAGGGGAAGATTGGCTGACGCCTGAGCTTATCCCCGTTAAACCCATCTACACTAAAGATGACCTCGAAGGCATGGAACACCTCAACTATGTGGCAGGTATTCCTCCGTTCCTCCGCGGCCCGTACAGCGGCATGTACGCTATGCGCCCGTGGACAATCCGCCAGTACGCTGGTTTCTCCACCGCCGCAGAATCTAACGCATTCTATCGCCGTAACCTCGCTTCAGGTCAGAAAGGTCTTTCTGTGGCCTTCGACCTTGCAACCCACCGTGGCTACGACGCCGACCACCCCCGCGTGGTGGGCGACGTCGGTAAGGCAGGTGTGTCAATCTGCTCAATTGAGGATATGAAAGTCCTCTTCGATGGCATTCCTTTGAATAAAATGTCGGTGTCGATGACAATGAACGGGGCAGTGCTTCCCGTGCTCGCCTTCTACATCAACGCCGGTCTCGAACAGGGCGCGAAGCTCGAGGAAATGGCAGGTACTATCCAGAACGACATCCTTAAGGAGTTTATGGTGCGCAACACCTACATCTATCCGCCGGAGTTCTCGATGCGTATCATCGCCGATATCTTCGAATACACCTCGCAAAATATGCCGAAGTTCAACTCAATCTCGATTTCAGGCTACCACATGCAGGAAGCAGGCGCCACCTGCGACATCGAGCTTGCCTACACACTTGCCGACGGATTGGAATATCTCCGCGCAGGCATCAACGCCGGCATGAGCGTCGACCAGTTCGCTCCGCGTCTGTCGTTCTTCTGGGCTATCGGCATGAACTTTTTCATGGAAATCGCCAAGATGCGTGCCGCACGTATGCTCTGGGCTAAGATTGTCAAACAGTTCGACCCGAAGAATCCCAAATCGCTCGCACTGCGTACACATAGCCAAACTTCCGGCTGGTCGCTCACCGAGCAGGATCCTTTCAACAACGTTGGTCGTACTTGCATCGAGGCAATGGGCGCCGCTCTCGGACACACCCAATCGCTTCACACCAACGCTCTCGACGAGGCAATCGCTCTCCCGACCGACTTCTCGGCGCGTATTGCCCGTAACACCCAAATCTACATTCAGGAGGAAACCTACATCACCAAGGAAATCGACCCATGGGCAGGTTCCTACTATGTGGAATCGCTCACCAACGAAATCGCCCACCGAGCTTGGGAACACATCCAAGAAATCGAGAAACTCGGCGGCATGGCAAAGGCCATCGAGACCGGTCGGCCGAAACTTCGTATCGAAGAGGCCGCAGCCCGTACTCAGGCTCGCATCGACTCCGGTCGCCAAACCATCGTTGGTATTAACAAATATCGTCTCGACCACGAAGACCCCATCGACATCCTCGAAATCGACAACACCGAAGTGCGAAAATCGCAAATCGCACGTCTTGACGACCTCAAAGCCCACCGCGATGAGGCAGCCGTCAAGGAGGCTCTTGCCGCTATCACCGAATGTGTCCGCACGAAAAAAGGCAATCTCCTCGACCTCGCTGTCAAGGCCGCTGCCGTCCGCGCCACTCTCGGCGAAATTTCCGATGCTTGCGAGGTAGTCGTAGGTCGTTATAAAGCAGTAATCAGAACTATTTCAGGCGTGTACTCAGCAGAAACAAAACAAGATCCCGACTTCGTCCGCGCTCAGCAGATGTGTGCGGAATTCGCGAAACGCGAAGGTCGTCAACCACGTATTATGATTGCCAAAATGGGGCAGGACGGTCACGACCGCGGTGCTAAAGTAGTTGCCACCGGCTATGCCGACTGTGGCTTCGATGTGGATATGGGCCCGTTGTTCCAAACTCCCGAAGAATCCGCTCGTCAGGCTGTGGAGAACGACGTTCATTTCCTCGGCGTCTCGTCGCTCGCCGCCGGTCACAAGACCCTCGTGCCGCAAGTGATTGAAGAACTGAAGAAACTCGGTCGCGAGGACATCATCGTCGTCGTCGGCGGTGTGATTCCCCCTCAGGATTACGATTTCCTT
>CADBML010000011.1 GCA_902795825.1 uncultured Bacteroidales bacterium | reverse complement strand
GTCAACCCTTCCGACCCTGGCTATTGGATTAACGACAACAACGACCTTGCTATTGGCAACGGTTTCTTCCACATCGCACAATATCGCGGAGCACCTTCTGCCACACAACCTGCCCACGTAGTTTATAACATCTCTGGCCAACGTGTGGATTTGATGACCGACTTTGTTTCCCGTGGTTGCGGTATGGCATTCAACAAAGACCGTGCTCGCCTTGCAAAAGGTACGGCTGCAAAAACCTTGGGCATTTTCACCCCTGGAAGTGATGGCAAAATCGGTTCAGCCGCATATACTATTTCTATCGACGGTACAAATGTCAGCGGTCTTGCATGGGACTATGCCGACAACCTCTATGTTTCGACAAACTCCACAGAATGGGTTCACTGCTACGCTATGCCCCGTTCGTCGCTCGACGTAACAACTCCCGCTCGTGCTGAATACGACATCAATTGGGAATCCTCAGTTCCCGATGTTTACATTCTCGGCACGGTCAACGGCAACGCTTGGGCTCCGAACGTTGGTGTTCAGATGACTTACGACGCCACTTCCAGCAGCTATACTGCTACTGTCACAGCCGGCGCCGGTGGTGCTTCGTTCAATATGGCAACCGCTCTCGGCGAATCCGACGACTGGAACGCCTTCAATGGCCACAACTATCGCTGGGGCGTGAGTGGCGGTTACGACTACAATGTGACAGATGCCACGACCTACGCCGCGCAAATGTGGGACTACAACCCGGGCGCTTGGGTGGTTCCCGAAGGTGAATATAAACTCACATGGACATTTACCGGCGAATACACAGCAACTCTCGTCATCGAAAAAATCGAACCTGTTCGCGATGTTTATATTCTCGGCCAGGTCAACGGCAATGCATGGGCTCCGAACGTAGGCGTAGAAATGACCTACGATGAAGCCACAGGTCTCCATTCAGCCGACGTATTTGTCTGCAAGGCCAGCGATAGTGACAATTACGGTTACTTCTCGTTCACAACCGCCCTCGCGGAAGAAGGAGGAGATGCACATTGGGCTGACATCGCAGCGAACCGCTTCGGTGCTGTTTCTGAAGGCGACTTCTTGGTCGATCCTTATCTCGGACAGGAAATCTCCTTGACGGCAACCAATGGACAATCACTCAAATGCACCGCCGGTTACTATACGGTCACGGTTGACTATAAAAACAAGAAGGCCGTCATCAGCGCCAAGTCGTTCGCTCCTTCGTTCAATCCCGAACCAGGCGAATACTACAAGGTTGTCAACATCGATATCGCTTCTGAAGCCGCTCCCGATGCCGACATCTACGTGACATTCCACGGCGAAACCCCGACAACCGAGTCGTTCCAACTCACCAAGGCTCTGACGCTCACTCATTCTTATACCGTCAAGGCTATCGCCGTCAAATATGGCATAGTTTCTGACGTTGCTACCGGCGAATATACAATCACCGACGAAGTCGAAATCGACCCGTCGCAATTCGAATTCACCAAGGTGATGGAATCAACAGAAAATATTATCGCAGCCGGCAATGGCCGCTTCTCAACAGGTTTTGGCGACGCTGTGTATATCACCGACAAAGGTGCCGGCACAGTCTACAAATATGACGCGTCCGGTAATCGTTCCGTATTTAAGGACGGTTTACCCTCAGGCATCGGTACAGCCATCACTTCCGACGATGCCGGCAACATCCTCATCCAAAATGGTTGGGCTGGTGCCGTAGGTGCTATCAACTGGATTATCATCGAACCCGATGGAACAACTCACGACCTCGCACTTAGCTACCCCGAAGGTGTGACCACCGCTCGTATGGATGCCGCAGGTCGTATCGTTGGCAACGTAATGTCGGCTGACGGCGGATATTTCTGCTTGATGCCCACAGGCAACACCTCCGGAGCAGTGTTCCACATCGCAAATGGTGCTCAAGTTTCCAGCGATGCGGTTGCTCCCGCCGCCACCATTACCGCCGACGGCTCGACAATCGCACAACCCACAGTACGCGATATCTCATTGATTGCCGCCGACCCGACCGCATATTGGGCATTCCGCGTACGTAGCAACAAGCGCATTACCCGCGACGTTACTCGTTGCGCATCCGACGGTTTTGACATCTTCCAGCTTGGCGGTAGCACATACACTGTTGAACCTATTGGCACCAACTATAAGGATGGATACGCAATCTTCAAAGATGGCGAATCAGAGCCCGTTGCGGTTAGAGAAGAAACAGTTTCAACCACCAATTACCTGCAACAGTCGCTGACTGCCCGTGTGAGTGAAGACGGCTCGTACGCCACCATCTATCAAAACTTCGCCGGTGCTCTCGTCAGCATCTATCGCTATGGTATGCCGCCGACAGGTGTTGAAAAGGTAGGCAATGACAGCCAAGCTAAGGAGACTTCGGTTGACTTCTACAACCTCCAAGGCCAACGCATTGTCAACCCGCAGGCAGGTCAAATCGCCATCCGCGTGGCTAAGATGAGCGACGGCACGCTCCGCACGACCAAAGTCCTTGTCAAGTAATTGACAATCCTGTAACGCCATCGGCTTTTCCGCTGACGGCAAGCAAAAAAGTAGGCTTCCCCCCACGGGAGGCCTACTTTTCGTTTTTTGCTTTCGAGGCGAAGCGACGAAAATGCTGCTATTGTTGGTTTTTTTGAAAAATTTGGCTAAATTTGCAAGTTATATACATTCTGATGCCAATATATTAACCAATTAAGTACCATAAAATGAGAAAACTATTTGTTTCATTCGTTCTTGCGGCTGTCAGCCTTATAGGCTACGCCCAGGTGGTTAACGTCGCTTCCATGAAGAGAGTGACGCTTCCAGCAGGCGTGGCGGTCGATAAGGCCGTCGTAAGTCCTACGGGAAACTTTGTAGTGTTTTCCGACCTCAATGCCCGCGGATTGAAGAAAATCGACCTCGCGACAGGCAAATCCACTATTCTGTCAAAAACAGCGTCGAACTACGACGTGCGCATCTCTGCCGACGGCAGCCAAGTGATGTTCCGAGAATACTCAATTGACGCCAACCGCCT
>CADBML010000010.1 GCA_902795825.1 uncultured Bacteroidales bacterium | reverse complement strand
TGACCGCCAAGCAGCGACAAATATAATCCTGAATTTGCGAAAGAGTTCATTATTGTTACTGTTCTTTATAAAATCTTTTGAACGTGGAAATAATAGAAAGCCCCTAAAATAAACAGTGTTTATCGGCGTCCCTTTTGCATTTTCTGCATGGCACGCATATTCTGCATCATTTTCATCGGATTCTTCGACGAGACGGCCTTCATTACCTTACGTGTCTGCTCAAACTGTTTCAAAAGCTTGTTTACCTCCTGAAGTGTCGTGCCTGACCCGCGCGCTATGCGATTGCGGCGACTGGCGTTGATGATGTCGGGATTCTGACGCTCTTTTTCCGTCATCGAGTGGATAATAGCTTCAATGCCCTTGAATGCGTCATCATCGATATCGACATCCTTTATTGCCTTCCCTACGCCGGGAATCATCGATGCCAAATCTTTTATATTACCCATTTTCTTCACCGACTGGATTTGTGCCAAGAAATCGTTGAAGTTAAATTGGTTTTTGGCGATTTTACGCTGAAGTTCGATGGCGGCTTTTTCGTCGAATTGCTGTTGTGCGCGCTCAACGAGCGAAACAATGTCGCCCATTCCGAGGATACGGTCGGCCATTCGCGAAGGATGGAAAAGGTCGATAGCGTCAAGTTTTTCGCCGTTACCCACAAACTTAATCGGCTTGGTGACGACGGTGCGAATCGACAGGGCTGCGCCGCCACGGGTGTCACCGTCGAGTTTGGTAAGGACTACTCCGTCGAAATCGAGCCTGTCGTTAAATTCTTTGGCTGTATTAACCGCATCTTGACCGGTCATTGAATCGACAACGAAAAGAGTCTCTTGCGGACGGATAGCTGCTTTGATTGCGGCTATCTCTTCCATCATCTTTTCATCTACGGCAAGACGGCCGGCGGTATCGACAATGACAAGGTCGTAAGAATGTGCTTTCGCATAAGAAATGGCATTCTGAGCCACTTCGACCGGATTCTTGTTGCCATCCTCCGTATAGACGGCCACTCCTATTTGTTCAGCGAGAACCTTTAGCTGGTCAATGGCAGCTGGACGATACACGTCGCACGCCACGAGCAATGGACGGCGACCCTGTTCGCTCTTAAGTTTGCGGGCCAACTTGCCTGAGAAGGTGGTCTTTCCCGAACCCTGCAGGCCCGACATCAAAATGACAGTAGGGTTGCCTGAAAGGTTGATTTTCGACGTCTCACCGCCCATAAGGGTGGTCAGTTCGTCATGGACTATCTTCACCATCAACTCCTGGGGTTTGATGGCATTAATCACATTCTGGCCCAACGCTTTGGCCTTAACATCGTCAGTAAACTGCTTGGCGACACGATAATTGACATCGGCGTCAAGAAGAGCCCGACGCACGTCTTTGAGGGTCTCGGCGACATTAATCTCGGTGATTTTGCCTTGACCTTTTAATATCTTAAAACTTCTTTCTAATCTTTCGCTTAGGTTCTCAAACATATTGTGGAATTGTTGTTATTTTGTGATTTCTAAAAGAAAGCCTCATCGGTTGTTAAGAGGAATTAAGAGAAAGCCCCTTAATTTGGCTATGTCATGGGAGTCGGTTGGTGGCCGTGTCGGGAAAAATCACAGAAGGCACAAATGCCTTTGCCTCCTCGAAAGGCATGAGCGCATAAGCAATAATAATAATCACATCGCCGGGCAACACTTTTCTGGCAGCGGCGCCGTTAAGGCAGATTGTGCCCGAGCCGCGCTCGCCGGGTATGACGTAGGTGTCGAACCGTTCGCCATTGTTATTATTGACAACATGCACTCGCTCGCCATGAATTATATTGGCGGCATCCATCAAATCCTCGTCGATGGTAATACTGCCCACATAATTGAGGTTGCTTTCGGTGACGGTCACTCGGTGAATTTTCGACTTCACCACTTCAACTTGCATCATTTCTAGTCGTATTATTGTTGGTTGGGATATTTGATGTTATCTATGAGACGGACATCGCCGAGCCACACTGTCACACAGCCTACTGCCGATTCGGTGTCGGCCCAATTGCTGACGGGTTGCATTGTCGATGCATCAACGATTTCATAATACTCGACTTCCATTTCTTCGTAAGCATTGATGCGGTCAACAACCCATTGCTTCGTGGCAGTCAACGAGTTGGATGCGGCATATTCAAGGCTTTCTCGAAGAATGCGGGCAATATTCGGAGCCACTTCGCGCTGATGCGGCGTAAGCCTTACGTTGCGGCTCGACATGGCGAGGCCGTCGGGCTCCCTCATGATGGGGCATGCCACTATTTCAAGGTCGAAGCCCTCTATTTCGGCCATTCGGCGAATCACTGCTATTTGCTGGAAATCTTTTTCCCCGAAATATGCGCGTGTAGGCTGCGAGTAGGCGAACAATTTGCTGACAATCTGCGCCACGCCGTTGAAATGACCGGGGCGCATCGCGCCTTCCATCACCTCGGCCACCTTACCAAGGTCGAATTGGCGAGTGTCGGGTTCGGGATAGACTTCCTTTACCGTGGGAATAAAAGCAATATCAGCGCCTGACGCCTCTAGCTTAGCGCAGTCAGCCTCCTCGGTGCGGGGATACGTTGCCAAATCGTTGGCATTATTGAATTGCGTGGGATTGACAAACACGCTGACAACCACCACATCGTTTTCTGAACGTGCCCGATCAACTAATGATATATGGCCAGCGTGAAGGGCGCCCATCGTCGGCACTAAACCTATCGTCAGACCTTTAGCACGAGCTTTTTCAACCGTCGAGCGCAGCTCCGATACTGTACGGATTACTTTCATTTTTCGTCATTTTTTGAAATTCTTCGCAAAATTACTCCTATTTGATAAATAAAGCAAATTCTCAAGTCAAAAAAGCAATTCCACGCTGCCACAATCCCGACCACAATCCCGATAAATCCCGATTTTGAATTACAAAACTCCGATTTGAAGCGGGGGCTCCAATGTGACTCAAACGTGACTATAAACGTGACTAAAAAACGTGACTAAAACGGAGTACCTCTTCAAAATTTCGGGAAATTGTTTCGATTTGTTCCCTTTTTTGTCTAAATTTGCGAATTATATAAGCATTTCCATATTATGAAACTAAACAAAATGTTCATTTCCTCTGCTGCCATTTCGCTCTTTTGCGGCTCAAGCGTGTTAACTTCCTGTTCCGACAACGAACCTTCGCCCACCGACGACACAAGCCAGTTTGTCACTCTGACCGACGTTGTGCCCGACGCAATTCTCGAAATCCGCTACTTCGGAACATACAATTTCGTGGGTTCGCGCATCGACGGTTATGAAGAACCGACGGCCTTGCTCACTAAAAAAGCCGCTGAAGCCTTGAAAGCCGTGAGCGACGACGTCCGCGCAAAAGGTTATCGTCTGAAGATATTCGACGCTTACCGCCCGCAGAAAGCCGTGGATTATTTCGTGAGATGGGCCGCCGACCTTTCCGCCACTGAAATGAAGCCCTACTTTTATCCCGACCTCGACAAAAGCGTACTCTTTGAGCAAGAGTATATCATGGAAAAAAGCGGACACACACGCGGCTCAACCGTCGATTTGACTCTCTTCGACATGAAATCGGAAAAAGAAGTCGATATGGGCGGCACTTTCGACTGGTTCGGTCCCGAAAGCCATCCCGATTTTTGCGGCAATCCTGACACAGGCGAATACACTGGCGACAACAGCAAAAGCCCCGCCGGTCGCAGCATTACGGCCACGCAGTTTGAAAACCGCATGATCTTACGCAAGGCCATGCTCGCCCATGGATTTAAGCCTCTCGACTCCGAATGGTGGCATTTCACCCTCAATAACGAGCCTTTCCCCGACACATATTTCACATTCCCCGTAAAGCAACTGACTAAATAGCTGATTATTTGCAATAAGTCAACTTGTGAAACAGGGCTGAACTGAACTTGGCCTAACATCACCATCTTCCCCGAAAACATTGAGACAGTGGATACAATCAACCGAATCAGCGACTTCATTAACTCTGAAATTGCGGCCATAAGCTATCCCGCCGAACCTTCCGGCCTGTACAAGCCCATTCAATACACTCTCGCCGGCGGCGGGAAACGCTTGCGCCCCACCCTGCTCCTCCTTTCTTGCGAAGCGTTTGGCAAGGACTTCAAGTTTGCGCTCCCTCAGGCGTTAGGCATCGAAATATACCATAATTTCACCCTCCTTCACGACGACGTGATGGACCATGCCGACCTTCGCCGAGGCAGGCCAACAGTCCACCGCCGCTGGAACGAAGCCACAGCCATCCTCTCCGGCGACGCAATGCTCACTCTCGCCACACAATATATCGTCAAAAATGCCGGCGAAAAAACTGCACGTGTGCTTGATGTTTTCAACCGCATGGCAATCGATGTTTACGAAGGGCAGCAGTTCGACATGGATTTCGAAAACCACAACGATGTGACACTCAACGAATACCTGAACATGATTCGGTTGAAAACGTCGGTACTACTCGGTTGCGCCTGCGAAATAGGCGCGATAATGGCCGACGCTCCGCAGCCCGATGTTGAGCGTCTGCGCCACATGGCCATCGACATGGGCGTCGCTTTCCAGCTTCAGGACGACTATCTCGACACCTTCGGCGACCCTTCCACTTTCGGCAAGCAAATTGGGGGCGACATCGTCAACGCAAAGAAAACAGCGCTGCTCATCATCGCCGCAAAACGCGACCCAAGCATCTACACCCTTATCAACAGCGACATCGACGACGATGAGAAAATCACCGCCGTCACCCGAATGTTCATATCGACCGAGGCTGTGGATGAATGTCGGAAAATGATTGACGATTACGCGCACAAAGCCATCGACACTCTCGACTCGGTCAATATCGGCGAGGATGCGAAAGCCCATTTCCGTAAGCTAATTGAGAAATGTAGCGTCAGAAACGTTTGACACATGCTCATCGACACCCACACCCATCTCTATCTTCCCGAATTCGACCCGTCGCCAGCCGACGCTGTTCGCCACGCCATTGATGCCGGTGTGTGCCACATGATTTTCCCGAACGTGGGGCTTGACACAATAGACCCAATGAAAGCGCTCCACAACGATTTCCACGACCGCACATCGATGGCAATGGGGCTTCACCCCACAGAGATCGGCGAAAAATGGCTAGACGACCTCGACATAATCAAAGCGGTTTTCGACAAAGGCGGCTATGTTGCCGTGGGTGAAGTGGGAATAGACCTCTATTGGGACAAAACTTTCGAGAAAGAGCAAGCGGAAGCCTTTGATGCTCAACTCAGTTGGGCTTTCGATGCCGACCTCCCTGTTATCATCCACTGCCGCGAAGGGCTCGACACGATTCTCGACATTTTCGAAAGCCGTAAAGGCCGACTGCCTCAATGTGTGTTCCACAGTTTCGGCGGCACCACCGACGATGTCGCGCACATTCGCCGCTACGGCGACCACTACTTCGGCATCAACGGCATTGTCACTTTCAAAAACTCGCGACTTCGCGAAGTGCTCCCCACAATCGGCATCGACCACATTCTGCTCGAAACCGACTCGCCATATCTCGCTCCTGTGCCCCACCGCGGCAAACGGAATGAATCGGCGTTCATCGTCCACACGGCCGCCCACGTGGCCAATTCATTAGGCATCACATTATCCGACGTTGAGTGCATTACCACCGCTTCGGCTCGCCGTTTTTTTAATATTACCGAAGAATAATCGGCAAAATATTGTTTCGACAGCCGACATTTTCCACGCAATTATTTGACAAAACAGAAATTACTTGCTAATTTTGCGAATATTCCACTTATTAACTAACTTTAATTCTAAACAATCATGGCTTACAAAATCATCGACATCGAAGGCGTAGGCGACGTTTACGCCGAGAAACTCATTGCCGCCGGCATTGAAAAAGTTGAAGACCTCCTCGAAAAATGCGCTGCTCCCAAAGGACGCGCCGATTTGGCAGAAGCCACTGGCATCAGCCCCAAACTAATTCTCAAATGGACCAACCACGCCGACCTCTTCCGCATCAAAGGCGTAGGTCCGCAATTCGCCGAACTGCTCGAAGCCGCCGGTGTTGACACCGTCAAAGAATTCCGTCACCGTCTGGCCGAAAATCTCGTCCCGAAATTGGAGGAAGTCAACGCCGCCAAAAACATCTGCAACCGCGTCCCGTCGGTCAAAGAAGTCGAGAAAATGATCGCCCAGGCTAAAGAACTCGAGCCAAAAGTGACCTATTAATCGTCGATTTTTTCTTACCATCACATCGGGGCCGACTCTTACGTCGCCCCGATTTTGTTTTGACGTGTGACGGATTTTTCCTACTTTTGCAAAAACATTCTTCCATGACCACATCACGAACAAAATCCCACAGCAAGCGTCGCAAGAGAGGATCCCGCAAAACCCTTTCGCTCAAATCTCTTCTCGAAAAACGCAACCGCAAAAAGCTCATCGCGCTCTCCGCCGCCGCCATCGTCACCATCGTCCTGGCTATCATCATTCTCGCTTACGCCCTCAAATCCTACCACGGCGAAGGGCGAATCATATATATCCCCGCCAATGCCACCGAAAAAGCCGTCGGCGACACTCTCGTGAAAAACTTTGGCGATTATGGCGAACGCACCTTCTCCCTCTGGAAGCGCATGGGAGGCGACTCACGTCATGCCTATGGAGCATATCGTGTGGCCGACGGTCAAAGCGCCGTCCGGCTCGCCCGACGCCTCGCCACCGCCACACAATCGCCCGTCAAAGTCACTTTCAATAACATACGCACGCTCGACAACCTCGCTGACCGCCTCGCACGACAAATGGCTTTCTCGCGCGAAGATTTCCTCGCTGCCACCGACTCAATTCTCTCCGCCGAAGGCTACAAACGCGAAGAATATCCCGCCGTTTTCCTCCCCGATACTTACGAATTTTACTGGACAATCTCCGCCTCAACGTTCGTCAACAAAATGCTCGACCAGTTCCATCGCTTCTGGAACGACGAACGCACTGCCAAAGCCAAAGCCCTCGGGCTAACACCCGTGGAAGTGTCGTCGTTGGCCGCAATCGTTGAAAGCGAGTCGGCAAAACTCGACGAACGGCCGAAAATCGCGCGGCTATACCTCAACCGCCTCAAAATCGGCATGCGACTGCAGGCCGACCCTACCGTCAAATTTGCCCTCGGCGACTTCGGCTTGCGCCGTCTTATGGGGCACCACCTCACCGTCGATTCCCCCTACAACACCTACCGCAACAAAGGCCTCACGCCCGGACCGATACGCATCCCCACAAAACGCACCCTCGACGACGTTCTGAACGCACCGCAGCACGACTATATTTATATGTGTGCAAAGGAAGACTTTTCCGGCTACCACAACTTCGCCATCGACTACCCCACTCACATGGCAAACGCACGCCGCTACCAAGCCGAGCTCAACCGCCGCGGCATCTTCAAATAAATATGGCGGTAAAAGTTGAAAGAGGTAAGTTGAAAGAGGATAACCCGGGAATATTTCACATAAATATTTCAGATAAACAAAGACAACAATTACAATAATTTAAAAAGATGAAATAATATGCTACAGGAACATTATTCCTTTTTTATCGTCCCATTTTATTTCGATGAAAACGTTAATCCAGAGAAATGTGGAGAATGGGAAGAGTGTATGATTGCTTTCGACAAAAGCAAATTTTATCCCCACATTCAAGAGCTTCTTATCAATGACGATTTTCACAATAACACAGCCGACTACAAATATTACCGGCCTACGATATCAAATCCATTATGGAAGTTTTTGCAAAGTAAACACTGCATTAAAACTAAAAACGGCTACTTGCCATTCCATTTCAATTTGGTCAATGATTTAGCGACAAGCAATAATTATTCGAATGATTTCTTTTCTCCAAAGTTAATTCTTAATACTAATACAGGAGTGGGGTTGACGATTTTCTGTTTGACTGTCGATAATATGACCACAGACAACGTTATTCGTCTCAATTACTTGCTTCACAAGACGGAGTCATCATCACAAAATCAGCCTATTGTCGACCGTTCTATAAGCGTCATTAACAGCGACACAACGAAAAAAATAGACAGCAACAAAATCATCCTTCGTCTCAAAGAAAAGAAAGAAACTGCAGCCCAACTTTTCGGCCATGACATTTTAGAAATGAACGATAACGATTGGAGTTGGAATTTTTCACTGTTAGCTGATAAATTGATAAAATCCGTCGGTAATGTGGAACGATTCGATAAATATCGTTTTCATGTGTTTTCGTATATCAGATTACAGGATGTGAATGACGCAATCAGCCTAAAAAACGACATTATTCGTCTTTCACATATTCAAACGAACGACTATGATGTTACAGAATATGAGTTTGCCAATGTTGGATGTTCGTTTAACAACATTTTATATTCTTCATGCACTGAAGGAGGAGCCATAGTAATAACCCACACAGGCAAACCAAGCGGTTTCATACAAGGTTTTTCCAAAGATGCTCTTAAAAACTATATGTGGAGCTATCTAATGGCTATAATTCAGCGACATACGCTTTTGAACATTGAACGAAAGTTTGCTAAAATTAACTTCAACAAAAAAGAAAGTCGAGAAGTGAGAGAAGACTTACGTGAATGCATCAAGCGTTTCACCACTAATCAAGCCAACACATGGTTTGCTGATGTGTCGAATTTCAGCCACTTAAACATGTTTTATCGTTATTGTTGCAAAAATCTTCTACTGAAAGAACACAACGATGATGCTGTTGCCAAAATAAAATTACTTGACAACTACGTAGAGGTTTTAAACGACGAAGAAAATGGCGCTTCGATAAAAAAAGCAGAAAAGCTTTCAACTATAATTGCGGCTGTTGTTTCGGCACTCGCCCTATTCTCAGCCCTCAATGACGGTTTTTCCTTTATAAAAGATGGTTTGTTTAATGAACCATTTTGGGCCTGCATCGCAGCCGTGATTGTTGTTTTGGTTGCTTGCGGAGTTTATTACTGCTATGACAGGATAGTGTTCAAAAACAAAAAATTAAATCAAAATAAAAAATAAAATATCATGACTCAGTTTAGTATTTCAAAAGACAAAAAGCATATTCTCGCCGGATATGTTAATCTTGCGCGCTTCAATTATTGGCGAACATGGCTTCACATTCTCAATGCCATCGAAGTAAAAATAGATGGGAAGAATAATATGTTTGACGAGTCGAGAATCAATAATGCTGTAGAAGCGCTATTCTTTAGGTTAAGCGCTCAAAAAATGCCTGAGCGGTTGAACAATTACGCTTTCAAATTGAATGAATCAAAAAAATTACGTTTACGAGAACTCCTATTTCGGCATTTCCCAATGATTGAACCAGTTCTCGCCAATAATATTCAGAAAAATAATAAGCAAAGCTCTGACAAAAAAAATGTTTCGACTTTGGCCGATTGTGTTGAGATTATAAACGATTTCGGCAAATGTTTAAATGATATCCGCAACTACTACACTCATTATGACCCCTATAATGAAAAGATTGCGGAAGAATATCAGAGAAAAAATCGATTCCGTATTGCTAAACATCTCGACATTATTATTCTGGCGGCATCGCGCGCATATAAACTCCGTGGGAATCTGTCAGAAGATGAAATGAAATTCTTCACCGGAGAGAAGCGAAACAAAAGAGTAGGGAAAAAATATGTAGAACGCGATGATTGGCGATTCCGACTAATTAAAAAAGTGGGGATGATGACCGATGAGTCGGGCAAAACAATTGACAAAAAAGACATCACCGACTTTGGAATAGTTTGGTTTTGCTCTCTGTTCTTGCCAAAGAAATATGCCGTCAAACTTTTTAATGAATACGAACTGTTAAAGCCTGACGACAATCTCACCTCACACGACATGGAGATTTTCAGGGAAATGCTATGCTTCTTTAGAATAGTTATTCCCCATGGACCGAAACTTGATAGCACTGTCACAGAAATGGCTCTTGCGCTTGATATGCTTAACGAGCTCCGCAAATGTCCACGTCCGCTTTTCGACACTTTAAGGCCTTCTGCTCAGAAGGACTTCGAAATCGATGCAAGGGGCGATATTAAATCGGAAAGTGTATCTTCCGACGAACTTTCGTCGTTCAATATTCGCCACTCCGACCGCTTTCCATATTTTGTCCTGCGTTACTTCGACGAAATGAATATTCTGCCTAAAATCAGATTTCAAATTCGTCTCGGGAAATTCCGATTCAAATTCTACGAAAAAACTCTCATCGACCAATCTCCTGAAGATGACAAATCACTGCGCATTCTACAAAAAGACCTGAATGGTTTCGGCAGGCTTAACGACATTGAGAAGGCTCGCAAAGAAAAGTATGCCGATTTCCTGCAAGACACAACAGTGCGCACGTTTGAACAAGAAGACGGACAAATAGTAGAACTTGAACAATTTATAGCAGACTCCCCTAACTCGAAACCGTATGTCACAAATAGCCGTGCATCTTATTTAATTGACAATAACCGAATTGGACTATATTGGGATGACGAAAATGATAACCCTCGCCGACTATCTGGCCCGGACAGACTATTTATTCCCGACCTCGGCGACCTTACAGAGCGTCCCGAGTTGTTGTCACCCAAAGCGTTCCTGAGCGTTCGCGACCTGCAGGCAATGGTTTTCTATCACCATCTTCAGTCAAAGTCCAGGTCCGGCGATAGAGTTGAGGATATCATCATAAAGAAACATAATGGCCTTCGCAAATTCTTCTCCGACATCTCTGAAGGAAAGATTGTATATAAGGACAACGAATCTTCACTAACATCCTATCTTGAAAAAGAATATGGGGTGGCTATTTCTGATATTCCAAGCCGCATCATCGACTTTATGCTTCAGAAAAAACTCAAATCAGCCGACGAACTAAAGAGAGAACATGCTATTCGACAACTTACGACACGGCTTGAAAAATTGAAAAGAATGCAAAAGTCGTTAAAAGACAAAGAGGATAAAATCCGTAAAGGCGATAACAAATATGGCAAAAAGGCCTATGCGGATATTCGACCCGGCAGACTTGCGGCATACTTAACACGCTCAATCCTTGAATGGCAACCGACAATTGATGATGGCAAGAACAAACTTACCGGTGCTAATTATCGTGCTCTACAGGCATTCTTTGCTCAATATGGGCAACCAGGGCAAAGCAGTTCGCTGTTTGATGTGTTAAAAAATGCAGGATTGCTTGACGGTGAATCTGCTCATCCTTTTCTTAAATCAGTCTTAGGAAACGGGCCAAAAGACACCATCAATCTTTATAAAGAATATCTGTGGAAAGAAATCGCTCATATCGAATCTTTTTTTACCGAAAACGGCTCACTAAAGGAGAACGTAGATTTCAATAAATTGCCTTTTGTCGGGGCGAATAAAATGAAATTTCAACCCACATCCGATATTAAAGAATGCCAGGCACTCGCATCACGTTTTCTTAATGGCCGTGAAGGCAATAAGCACACCGCCTTACTCCTTCCTGACGGACTTTTTACTGATGCAATCATTGACCAACTCAAATCGCTTGATTCTTTTAAAGTGTTGTTTGATGAAGAAACCGTCGAATCCAACCAACAAAAACGACAGGAAATCATCAATCGAAACCACAACGTTTCATTCCTGATGTCGAAATACCTCTTCTTAGAAATGGAAGATGAAAGTCAGGACTATTATGCCGAGAGTCAAGAAGTGCCGGATTCTAATAATAGATATGCTCGTTCATATTGGCTGTTTGATGTTATCAAAGGTGAATTGGACGACAAGAATAAACTCAAGCACAAATATTATCTTCCCAAGAGCATTTCCGCCATTTTGTCGGAAAAATCAAATGGGGAAAAAACTATTGAAAAAAAGATTTCAAAAGCAATCGGCTCATTCCGTGGCAGCAAAGAAGAACGAAACACATTTGCCGAACGTCTTCATCGTGCCGTTAGCGAAGTAAAGAAAAATGAACGTGAAATCCGTCGGTATAAAATTCAGGACATCTCTGTTTTCTTGATGGTTAAAGATTTGCTTAGCGACCAAAAAGCGATAGTTGATTCTGATTTTTTCCGTCTTTGCAACGTCACTTTTACTGATTTGCTCGACACCACCGTATCATTCCGCTATCCTTTCAATCTCAACGACAGAACTGTAGAAATTGTCCAAGACGACATGTCAATAAAGAATTATCCCGAATTCCGCAGATTGTTGGC
>CADBML010000009.1 GCA_902795825.1 uncultured Bacteroidales bacterium | reverse complement strand
GTGCGAGCCGAGAGCAGAATGTCAAGCTTGCTTGACTTATGCCGAGGCGATGCCGATTAGGTGCGAAGCAAAACGTGGCTCGCAGAGACGGAGGGGTAGAACCCTGCCGAGGTGATTTCTGCTGGATGCTTACGAGCCGTCAGAGTAGTCTGAGCTGTCCCAGCGTCGAGTTCGCAGAAATGGCATGGCAAATCAGCGCATTCAGCAACTTCGGAGGCAGAGCCTCCGACTACAAGAACGGTCGCGCCAAAGACATAAGCAAACTCCGCCGCCGTTGGTAACCCTGTTAACCTTGTTAACCCCTTAACAAGGTTAACAGACACGATGTGAATAACCCAGATTAAGCCCAAATTAAACCCAGATTAAGCCCAAATTAAACCCAGATTAAGTCCGGATTAAAAGCCTTTGTCTTTGAGAAAAAAAAGAAAAGTGTCGAAAAAATTTCCTCAATTACGTTTTTTTTCCTAATTTTACAAACTGCTACTTCGTAGCAGCTTTTCAATAAAATTCACTAACAATAATATTGAATATCATGAGAAGAAATCTTATCAACGCATTAGCCATCATCGTGGCCATGGCTACGGTTTCATTCACCGCCAACGCCCAGTTCGGAAACATTGGGAACAAGCTCAAAAACAAAGTGGAGCAAAAAGCCAAAGACACCGTCAACAAGGAGAAGAACAAAATCCAAAACAAGATTGAGGACTCCGTCGATAACGCAATCGACGCCGGCAAGAAGAAAATCGAAGACAAAGCCAACGAATATATCGACGCCCAAATCGACAAGGTTCAAAACGCTGTCCTCGAAAAAATCGACAGCTGGACAGCTTACAAACCCAACCTGAACGTTGACCGCACTTCGTCGATCGACGACCTCTATTCCGCTTACGAATATCTCATCGCCACCCAAGCCCAGAAAGCCGAAAAGGGCGACGTGGAATATCTCTGCTCCCCCGACGGACAGAAAGCCACCGAAATCTGGGAGATTATCGAAAGCCGCGGCGACAAATTCTCGTCGCCTTCGCACGACTACACCACCGACCGCAATTTCTATGCCGCCGCCAACAAACTGACCCAAAATGCCCTCCTGCTTGGCGAACCCGACGTGATCGACGGCAACAGCGAAAGCCTCTCGAAAGCAGTGGAATGGAACTACAACAAATATAAGTCATCGAAAAAGGGCAACGTAAAAGCCTACTATCTCGCCCGCGCCGCTCAGACCCGCTACGAAGGCATCGCCCTCCACGACTGCTTCGACAACAGCAGCCTCCAAAAAGTCAATGCCGACATCGTGAAGGCGTGGAAAAAAGAGAAAATGGAGAAAAAAGACAACTACGCAAACAAATACGCCCAATTCGACCCGAACAAACCTTACGAGACCATCGCAGCCGAAAAAGCGTCGTACAAAGCAAGCCTTGAGCGCAAAAAAGCCGAACTTGCCGAAATAAAGAAAGCCGAAGTCGAAGCCAATCAAATGGATATTCCCACCGGCGGGAAACTCAACAAGACGATGAACGCCAAAGTGCTTGCCGCCGCCAAGAAGCAATTCGGTTCGAAAGTGGAAAAAGTGGTCATCACCAACGCTGCATGGGATTCAGAATACGATAACGGCAACCTCACACGCCGCACACTCGAAGCGTGGGTGGTCATGAAAGACGCCGAAGGATTCTATATCGCCGACCTCAACACCTTCGCCGAGGACGCCATCACAGCCAAGAAATACGGCACGACATATTGGCTCCAATCGTCGGGCAAGATTTCCTACGTCAAATATGCGCCCGCAAGTACGTCGAAGAAATCCGGCAAGAAGTCATCTAAGAAAAAATAGGCAATTTATAGAAATCCCCATAAACAATTCATAACGACATTATGGCTTATACAGAAGTAAAAACCACTGGCTACGGAGGCCGACTGAAAGAGTCGTGCTCCGGCATCATGGTCGGCATAATCATGTTTATCGCCGGCACGGCACTCATTTGGTGGAATGAGGACCGGACGAAGAAAACCGCCGATATGCTCGACGAGGCGCAGGAAGTGTGCGTTGATGTCGATAATGTCAGCAAAATCGACCCATCAATCAACGGCCAACTCATCCACGCAACAGCCAACGCCATCACCCCCGACACCATCGCCGACCCGCAATTCGCCGAAGTGCGCTCCAACGCCATAAGAATCAGCCGTGAGGCACAATATTACCAATATGTCGAGGAATCCCACACCGAGACAAAAGAGAAACTCGGCGGCACGAAAGAGGAAGTCACGACCTACACCTACAAAAAACAGTGGACATCCTCGCCCGTCAACTCCGGCGATTTCCACGACCCCGACTACCAGGGCAAAAACTTCGTCAAGATACAATTCGACGACAGCGACGTCTATGCTTCCACCGTCAACTTCGGCGCTTACACATTCACCGAGCAGATGATCCGCAGTATCGGCGGAGCAAAGCCGATGAACATTGCCATTTCCGACGCCACATTGGCCGACCTCAGCAAGCAAGCCGACCCCTCACGCTCTTCGACACGCAACTCTAACGAATATTACAACACCTCGTCGTCGAACGCCTTCAACAACTACCAAGGCGAAGATGGCTCGGCCGCAAATGTGGAAGATAACACATCCCATCCCTACGCCAAAATGTCGGGACAAGGTACTCTCTACATCGGCCGCGGCGAAGCGTCGCCCGAAATCGGCGACGTGAAAGTGACATTCACATACGTGCCTTCCGACGTGCCCGTCTCAATCCTCGCCAAAGTTAACGGCTCATCGTTCAGCTCATGGCAGGCCAAGAACAAAAAGCAACTCCTCGTTGTGACCGCCGGCTCGCTTACGTCGGAAGAGATGTTCCAGTCAGAACGCGACACCAACGATTTGATTAAGTGGCTCTGCCGCATCGGAGGACTGTTGCTCATCATCATGGGTCTGCGCTCTATGTTCTCAATTCTCGGTGCGATTTTCAACTTCGTGCCGTTCCTCGCCCACATCGTCAATGCCGGCGTAGGCCTCGTGTGCGGTGTGCTCGGTTTCGCATGGGCATTGCTCGTGTTCGCCATCGCCTGGATGGCCGCTCGGCCGGTTTTGGGCATTTCGACGCTCGTGGTAGTGGTAGGGCTTGTAGTCTTCCTTATAGTCCGCGGCCGTAAAAAACGCGCCGAAGCCGCGCTCAACCCCGCGGCCGTTCCCGCAGCCGTCGATCCATCAGCCCCCTCGGCAATTCCCATTCCGGGAGTGCCTGCGGCAACTCCGGCGCAAGCCCAACCCACAGCTCCTCAGAAGGAAAGCATCTTCGACAAAGCCAACAAGCTGAAACAGAAGATTGAAGCCGCCACCGGAGCGCAAATACCCATCCCCGGACTGCCCCAGAATCCGCAACAAGCCCAACAGCCGCAAATGCCGCAACAAGCTCAACAGCCGCAAATGCCCACACCTCAAGCGCCTGCCTCACCAGCAGCGCCCGCAACATCATCGGGCAATGCGTTCTGCCCCAAATGCGGCACCAAACTGCCGCCAGGCTCCGCCTTCTGCCCAAAATGCGGCGCACCACAGTAATTAACGTGGATTTATAGAAATCCCATCGTGACTTTCTATAAATTCCCTTAAAACGAATAATGTTTTGTTCAATCTTATGCATTTTCCGCAAATGAAAACCGCCAACATAGCGTTTTCGGCAATCGTCGCTCTCTGCCTCGTGTCGTGCCTCGGCACGGGCAGAGTGAACGACGCTGTCGAAGAAATGAAGATCCAGGCCGTTGAGGTGGATAACGTCGACAAGGCCGACGCATCGCTCGACGGGAAAGTCATTTTCGCCACCGGCGAGGCAAAGGCGTCGAAACCCATCACCGACGAAACTTACGGCATCTCCGTCAACGCCCTGCGCCTTGTCCGCTCAGTGGAATACTACCAGATGAAGGAAAACTCATCGACAACCACCAGAAAAAACGATGCCGGACAAACCGAAAGCGTCACCACCTACACCTACGAGCCCGAATGGTCGGCATCGAAGGTCAGTTCCTCGTTGTTCCACGACGAAAGCTACAAGAATGTCAACACCGTCAGCATCGACATTACAAACCATGCTGTCAACGCTTCCGACGCCACTTTCGGAGCATACCAGCTCTCGCCGGAGGTGCTTGAGAACATCCCCTCGTCAGAAAGCGTGTTGCCCACAAAAGCCCCCGAAGGCGCACGGATAGCCGACGGCTACATCTACTACGGCGACCCTGCTTCGCCAAAAGTGGGCGATGTCCGCGTGCGGTTCTCAATGGCGCCTGTCGGAACCATCACCGTGCTTGCGCAACTCACAGGCAACAGACTCGGCAACTACACCTCCCAAAACGGCTTGCAGCTTTCTTTCGCCAAGGCTGGCAAAGTGTCGATTTCCGACGTGGTCAGCACTGTCGATATAATCGAGATGAGCGCCAACGACGCAATCAATTCGATAGGAAAAGCCATCACCAAAGAGCTCAAACTATAGAATTAATGGGCTTTCTATAAATTCCACGTTCAAATGATTTCAAAATAAACAGTAACGACAATGAACTCTTTGGTAAATTCAGGATTATATTCG
>CADBML010000008.1 GCA_902795825.1 uncultured Bacteroidales bacterium | reverse complement strand
TTTCGCGCCGGAGAAATTCGCCACGCTTACCGATGGATGGATGTCGCCGGACATGGTTGTGAATTTCATTTCATCGATGCTCTCAAACAAGTCGTACTTCATCAAGTTGGCACACTCCTTGTTGTCGGGAAAGCACAACGCCATCACGCAATTGGCGCCCATGCGCTTCAATTGGCCCAACACAACTTTGAGTGAATTGTACATCAGGCCGATGTGCTCCACGCTTTCCACAAGGAAGAACTCGACTGTCCACACCCGCAAGTTAATCGCCACGGCATTGTACTTCGGCGATTCAACGATTATCATTCCCACGGCTTCTGTATCTCGCCTGATCATATACACAAAACCCAAACCGAGTTCAGACTTAAAATATAAAGAGCTGAGCGTCACCTCTGCCGTGAGCTTGCTTGAGAAATTGAGCCCCGGCAAAAACGCACGTATGCGTTCGGTGTTAGCCGTTTTTGAGAGGGTTTCGGCGTCATCTCCTGCGAAAAGCCATAGCGCGTCGAAAGGATCCACGGAAAACCCGCTGTCGCCAAACTTGTGGGAGCGCAAGTCATTGAGCTGGTAATACGACTCTTTTTCGGGCTCAATCACGATATTGCCGCTCTTGCTCATTGCGCGCACGCGGCCACGCTCTTCGGCAGTGTTCGTATTGCCGAATATGTCAGAAATAGTTTGAAACATGCTGTTTGTAGTTTAGATGTTAATGTTAAAAGGTTGTTGAAAAAAGACAGGTTGGGTGTTTTGGTCGTGTTTTTTATAATGTTTGTTTAGAAATCCGCCGCAAAGATATGAAAAAATGCGAATACTATGTTCGCAAATCCACAAAATTTGTTTTTTCTCTGAAAAATTTTTGTTTGCTATGGAAAAAATGTAATTTTGCTTACACTAACAACACTTTTTGAAAAGAAGCGCAATTCCGATTGCCATCAACAACAAAACGTAATCCCGATTGCAACAAACTACAATAATCCACGTCGAACTTCTTACACCACCGCCCATGAAACTGAAACTGAAACGTCGCGCATCCCTAATGCTCTGCCTGCTGATAGCGTTCGGCATCGGAGCCAGAAAACCAAGCAAAATAATGCTAATCGACAATGTTAAATCCCAAGCCGAAGTGCTCAACAAAGCGGCTGAAAACGACAAGGGCTCAATCTTGACCATCTCGCATTATGAGCCTGCCGCCGACGGAAACGACGAATACGCGATGATTGAGACTGTCCGCTTCGTCTTCTCCCGCTCCGGCAACGAAACGGTTCTCGTCGGGGCTTTTGTCGATTTAAACAACCACGGCTCGCTCTACGATGAGGAATATGTCTATGACCCCTCGGGCGCACTGATTTACGCCGAAATAGAGCATATTGAATATGGCAATCCTCCGGCCGACCACAGCATTTATTATTTCGACTCGGGATCGGTGATTCGCCAGGATGTTGACGAACACAGCGAGATTAAGCCCGAGAATGCCGTAAAACGCGCCGAGGCGCTCCGCAAAGCGTTTCAGGCCGCAATCAGTCTGTGACCTGTTGATGTTTTTCGGGTAACTTGCATATATCTGTGCGGCCGAAAAAACAAAAAAAATAAAAACACTTGGAAATGCCGCAGGCTCTATGAGCCAGCTCCCCCTGCAAGAGGAGGGCCTTATTTCACTATTATGCCGAACTTTACCTCGATGGGCTCGATGGCGACACGGCGCGCCGTCTGATGGCGCAGTCGTTCCGAATCGTAAAGGCCACGTCGCATCAATGACAAAGAAAGCGGCAATAAGCCGCTTTCTTCAAAATGAGAGAGTTCCTATTTTCTATGAAATATAAGTCCTACACTATTTGATGCCTAACTGCGCTTTCACTTTGGGAGTGATATCCTCGGCACCGGCACCGACATAGACGGGGATTTCCTGCTGGAAAATCATTGTGAACCCTTCTTTCTGACCTACAGCCTTGATGGCGTTGAGCACCTTCTCCTGAATCGGCTGTAAAAGCTCGTTCTGCTTTTTCTGGAGCTGCTGCATGGCGTTGTTGCGGAATTCCTGTATTTTAGTGTTGAGGTCCTGAAGCTCGGCTTCACGGCGCTCCTTGATGCTTTGGGGCTGTGATGCGTCGTCCTTAAGCTTTTGATATTCGGCGTATTTCTTTTCGAGCTCGTCGGTGAGGTTTTTGAACTCGGTCTCGTACTTTTTCGAGTCGGATTCCAACACCTTGTTCATTTCAGCCGCTTCGGGCATGCTCTGCATGATTTGGTCGGCGCTCACCACACCGAATTTCTGCGCGAAGGCGCACATGGGCAGCGCGATGAATGCTGCCAGGAGGATTTTTTTAATCATTTTTCTATCGTTAATTTAGTTTGTTATTTCTTCGTTGTGGCTGCAAAGGTAATGAAATTATCTTGAGTAGCCTAATTTTTCGAGCACTTCATTGCTGACATCGATTCGGGGAGAGGCGAAAATGATGTTTTCCGACGACGCGCGGTCGAAAATGGCTTGGTAGCCCTTCTCTTCGGCCACCTTCTTCACGGCGTTGTAGATGTCGTCTTGAATGGGTTGGAGCAGGCTTTGGCGTTTCTTTGCCAGTTCACCTTCAGGTCCGAAATATTTGTAGCGGAGTTCGTTGGCGGCTTTTTCCTTGCTCACCACTTCCTCTTCGCGTTTCTTTTTCTGCTCGTCGGTCAGGAACACCATGTCGGCCTGATAGTTTTTGTAGGCTGTCTCGGCTTCTTTTGCTTTGGCCTCGACCTCTTTCTGCCAGCGTTGCGAGATTTGGTTGATTTGCTCGTTTGCCATTTCGTAGGAAGGGACGTTTTTGAGGATATATTCCATGTCGATAAGCGCAAACTTCTGTGCGGAAGCGCCGAACGCGCAAGCGGCGGCGAAAATCAGTGCGATAAATGCTTTCTTCATTGTTGTGGTATTTTAGCGTTATTAAATTTTTCTTTTTGACTATCTCGGCGACGAAAAGTTTAATTGGCGGCAGCCGACGGGTTAGAATTCCTGACCGAGCACGAAGTGGAAGTGACTTCCGCCCTTGTTGCCATAGACTTTGTCGAAACCGTAGGCCCAGTCGATACCCATCATGCCGATCATCGGAAGGAAAATGCGCACTCCGGCGCCGGCCGAACGTTTGAGGTTGAAGGGCGAGAAGTTTTTGATGTCGGTCCATGCGTTACCGCCTTCGACGAATGCGAGCCCATAGATTGTCGATGTGGGCTGCAGCATGAAGGGGAAGTGGATTTCAGCGCCGAAGCGGGTATATGCGTAGCCTTCGCGGTGGTAAGGTGTGAACTGGCCGTTGTCGTAGCCGCGGAGCGCGATGGTCTCGGTGGCGTAGGTATAGCTTCCCGACATTCCGTCGCCGCCCACGTAGAAGGTCTCGAACGGCGATTTCAGCCATTTGTTGTAGCTGCCGAGCAAGCCGAAGTCGGCGCGGGTCATCAACACGGGCGTCCATTGCCCGGAGGGGTCGGACAGCGGAGTGTAGGTGCGCGATTTGAAGCGTAGCTTCCAATACTCAATCCATCGGTAGAGTTCCTTCTTCGACTCGGTTGACGACGCCTTGCTGAGGGCCTCCCAGTCCTTGTTGCGGAAGAGCGACACTGGCGGCGTTAGCGACAAGTTGAGCGAGAATGTGCTTCCTTGACGGGTGTAGTAGGGATTGTCGATGGAGTTGCGCTGGAGCGTAAGGCCGAGCACGATGGAGTTTGACGTGCCGTTTTGCATGTGCGACATATAGTCCCAGTTTTTGAGGTAGTACCACTGATACGACAGGTCGGCCGTGAAAGTGAAATAGTCGTCGGGCCATTTAAGGCGTTTGCCGAAGCCGAGGGTCACGCCGGCCATCTGGAGCACCTTGTTGGGATCGTAAGAGTCCTGATAGGAAGCGCGCGAGTAGTCGTTGTAGTAGCTGGTGTTGTAGCTGCCGTAGTTGTAGCCGTAGCCGTAGAGGTAGGCGTTCTGGTAATTTGTGTTGTAGTAGGCCGAGTTGATGCCGGTCTGGCGGCTGTAGAATGCGGAGATGGAGAGCGAGTTAGGGCGTTTGCCGCCGAACCACGGGTCGAGGAATGAGATGCTGTAGGCTTGATAGTAGCGGGCGTTGGTCTGCGCGGAGATGGTGAACGTCTGGCCTTCACCTTGAGGAATTAGTCCCTTATAGCTGCCTCGTTTAAGGAGGTTCTTCATCGAGAAGTTGGTGAATTTCAGGGCGAGCTTTCCGATGACGCCGGTTTGTCCCCAGCCCAACGAAAGCTCCACTTGGTCGTTGGCTTTCGAGGCGAGGTTGAAGATGATATCGACAGTGCCGTTTTCGTCGTTCGGTTCGGGGCGGATGTCCATTTTTTCGGGGTCGAAGTGACCGGTTTGGGCGATTTCGCGGGCTGAACGCATAAGGTCGGCCTTTGAGAAAAGTTCGCCGGGCTTGACACGCAATTCGCGGCGCACCACCTTTTCGTAGAGGCGGTCGTTGCCGTTAATAATCACCTTGTTGATGCGGGCCTGCGGGCCTTCCATCATGCGCATCTCGAGCGATATGGAGTCGCCGTCGATGGTTTTCTCGATGGGCACAAGTTGGTAGAAGAGGTAGCCGCGGTTGAGGTAGAGGTTGGAGACGGCGTCCTCGTCCTCGGTGAGCCGTTTGTTGAGAAGTTTTTGGTTATACACTTCGCCGGGCTTCATGCCGAGATAGGCGTTGAGCACCTCGTTGGTGAAGATGGTGTTACCCACCCAGTCGATGTCCTTGATGTAGTATCGCTTGCCTTCTTCGAGGGTGATGTGCACATCGACGGTCTTGTCGTCGTAGGGCACCACGCTGTCGGCAATGATTTTGGCGTCGCGGTAGCCTTTTTCGTTATATTTTTCGATGATTCGGTTGAGGTCGTCACGATAGTCCTGCTCAACGAATTTCTTCTGTTTGAAGATGTTGATCAGCTTCCCTTTTTCGTTGGTTTTCTTCATCGCGCCCTGAACGGCTCTGTCGGAGAGCACTTCGTTGCCTTCGATGTAGATTTTGTGCACCTTGACCTTGTTGTTCTTGTTGATGATGATATCGACAATCACTTCGTTTTCGTGGGTGAGGTCGTCGCGCTGGTTGATTTTCACCGTCGCGTTGCCAAAGCCTTTTTCGGAATAGAATTTTCGGATAATCGCCTCGGCGCGGTTCACGATGTTCGGGGTGATTTGGTTGCCGGCGCTGAGCTGTAGGCGGTCCATAAGATCCTTTTTCTCGCCGCCCTTGATTCCGATATAGTTCACCTCCGATATTCGCGGCTGCGGACGCAGGGCAAATTCGAGCCAAGCCTTGTCGCCGCAGGTTTTCTCCACTTTGATTTGGATTTTGGAGAACAGTCCCTGACGGTAGAAGCGCTTCGCGGCGTCGGTGATTTCCGGGCCGGGGATGTCGATGCGGTCGCCCACGTTGAGGCCTGAATAGCCGATGACTATGAAATCCTCGTAATAGTCCACGCCCGTCACCTTGATGCCGGCAATCTCGTATTTGTGGGGAACGCCGTTAAAGAGGATGTTGGGGTTGTAGATGGTGTCGGTAGCCTCCTGCGCTGCGGCGGAGAATGACGAAAGCAGGAGAACGGCGGCGAATATTTTACGGATGACTTTGTTCATTTTTCGGAATTGAGGATTTGGTCGCCAGTGAGGCCGAAACGGCGTTGGCGGGATTGATAATCGATGATGGCCTCGCAGAAGTCGGTTTTCTGGAAGTCGGGCCAATATTTAGGGGTAAAATAGAGTTCGGAGTAAGCTATTTCCCAGAGGAGGAAATTGGAGATTCGGAAGTCGCCGCCGGTGCGGATAAGCAGGTCGGGGTCGGGCATGGCGGCGGTGGTGAGCTTTCGGGAAAAAGACTCGGCATCTACGTCGTCGGGGTCGGCTTTGCCGTCGCGGATGTCGCGCGCAAGGCGGCGGCAGGCGTTGACGATGTCCCAGCGGGCGGAATAGCTGATGGCGAGGCAAAGGGTGAGGCCGTCGCAGTGGGAAGTGTCGGCCATGCATTGGCATAGACGGGCGTAGGTGGCCTCGGGCATAATGCCGTGGTCGCCGATCATGGTGAGCCTGACGTTGTTGGCGATGAGGTCGGGGGTTTCGCGCTCGATTGCGGTGACAATCAGGTGCATGAGGATATCCACTTCGGCTTTGGGCCGGTTCCAGTTCTCGGTCGAGAAGGTGTAGAGAGTGAGGTAGCCGAGCCCCAGTTCGGAGGCTATTTCGGTGATTTTGCGCACAGTGGTGACCCCTTCGGCATGGCCGTCGCTGCGGTCGAGCCCGCGCTCACGCGCCCAACGGCCGTTGCCGTCCATAATGATGGCAACGTGTGAGGGCAGACGGTCGCGGTCGATGCGCTCTTTGAGTCGGGTCAGTTCGTCGCTTTCCATTTCGTCACTCTTTTTTGCTGTTCGTTGTTAATCTCTTTAGAACGTGGAATTAATATATAATCGCTTAATCGTCAGTCAACATAGAAACATGATGTGCACCGTTCCCCGAACTCAAAGCTGATCGACACGCCAAACGTGGAAATCCAGTCGGTGTTTTTTGCGAATGAGCTTTTGATCCGGTAGAGGTCCTTGAGGTCTTTGCCGTCGATGTGGTCGCCGAGGCATTTAGCCATGATGAACTCGCAGCCGAGATTTATGCGCGGCTTGAGCTTGAATTTCAATCCCACGCCCATCGGAATCGAGCCGGCGAAATAGTTGTGGCCTTCAACCACGGCGATGTTGCCGCCGATGCCCAGCGAGAGGAAGGGCGTCAGGCGGCGGAGGCGCTTATATTTCTCGCCGATTCCGTAGGGGAAGAAGTTGTATTCGATTCGCGCCGAAAGGTCGTAAACTTGCGACGAGAACTTGTAGGGCTGGAATTCGGGATACACATTTTTCATGTCGGCCGTGTTGCCAGTCACGTGGGTGGTCAGCACATTGGTTTTCAGCGCCCAGCGGGTGTTGATCAGATAGCGGAAAAACACCTGCGCGGAATATGACGGATGGCCATAGATGTTGCTCTGGTTGGCCTCGCCGAGATAGCCGCCCAACCCGAGCGTGCCGCCCAAGTCGAACTTATACGCCTCGTCCTGAGCCTTCAGGGCTGAGGAGGCGAACGTCAGCAGGGCTGCGGTTGCTATTGCCAGTAAGCGCTTCATCTTTTCTCCGACGGTTATATCACTGGCTTGAATTCAAGGCGGTTAATCACTCCGCGCCACACGAAGTTAATAAGCTGCGACGACTCGTTCTGCCCGCCGAAAAGATACACGTAAGGACATTCCCACTCGGTCACGACCGACGAATGGCGGGAGATGACCGAGGCGTTGACGATTGCCTGGCTATTCCACATGGCGGGGACATAGTCGGGCAACTGGATTTTCGAATCGCCGGTTTTCCAGTTGATGCCGTTGTCGAGCGAGATATACACCGTCTTCGACAGTTTGCCCGACGACAGACGACCGCCGAAGGCTATCAATGCCGAATATTTGGTGGTCTTCCACGTGTTTGTATAGGTCTTGAACGAGAAATACGGGAAAATCGTCACCCCTTCGGCGGCTGGGATGCGGTTGTTGCTCAAGCAGGCCCAGCTCTTGCCGTCGAAGCCCCACACGGCGCCCGTCAGGCTTGAGTCGGCACATCGGCCGCCGATGATAAGCGCCTGACTCTGCTCGCTCCACGAGTTGGAGATTGTCACAGCCTGGCTCATGCCGCTCACGGGGAAGTCGGCGGCGGCGGCTGTGGCGACAGTGGCGGGATAAGTGACGTGGTAATAAACGGAGCCTTCCTTCTTAAGCCCGAGCAGGGTGGAGCCGTAGCCGGCAATGAGCGTGGTCATCTGCGCGGGGCAGGAAGTCCAGGCGAGGCCGTCGGCCGACGAGTAAAGCCCGCCGTCGTTCGACAGGATATAGAGCGCGTTGTCAGTGGCTGTCAGCGAATTGACTTGGGGAGTCATGCCGAAATCGGGCGTGGAGTAGGTCCACTTGAATGCCAGAAGGTCGGTGGAAGCGGCCATGCAGTACTCGCTGCCGGCGCGGGTGAGGCAATAAGTCGTGCCCCTCATTTCGACGGTGCGCTGTTCGGCGGCAGAGCCGAAGCGCGTGGGGAGTTGCCGGCGGTTGACGAGAGCCCATTCCATCGAATCGGGCACCACCTGATGCACATTCACCTTCACGGAATAGTCGTGCGAGTAAAGACCGTTGATTGAAGTCATCGTCAGCTTCACCGTCTTGGTGAAATCGATGCTGTCGGTGGAATTCTTCAGGTAGTCCACCACCACGTCGTCCTCGCCATCCTTCGACTGCGTGATGGTCATCGCCTTGCAGCCGTTGGAAGTGATCGACACCTGAATGCGCGACACGTCGGTGCCGTAGGGCAGGGAGTCGGCGTTGTAGATGCGGAAATTGTCAAGATCGACAGTGAAGAACACGGAGTCGAGATTTTTGAGCACTTTGTCGTTCTTTAGGAGCGAAAAGCCCGTGATGGCCGTTGACGACGACACATATTCGTCGTATTCCGGCTCGTCGTTGCCGCAGGCTGTCATCGAAGCCACGGCCGCCGCGAGCAGAAGATATATCGCGAATTTTTTCCTTGTCATTGCGGAATAAATGTTACTTTACGTTTCGTTAGAGCCATTCGGAACGGGGGCGACACGCCGCCCGCCGACGAAGGCATAATTACTTTAATCTGCAAATTTAACAAGAATTTTGCAAATAACACACATCACAGAGCCGAAACCTGCATTTTACAAACTTTTTAACTATCCCCCCGCCCGAAAGTTAAAACATTTAACGATTCCCAAAGCCGTTCATCA
>CADBML010000007.1 GCA_902795825.1 uncultured Bacteroidales bacterium | reverse complement strand
AACGAACGAAAGAGGAGAACAGTCAAAATATACAAGATTTGCCATAGAATTTCCCTCCCAAATTAGATTAAAGCGCTGATTTACATGCGATTTTAATTTAAGAATTTTTAACTATTGAAAGGGCGACTCATTTTGCCTTTTTTGCAAATTTTTGGTAATTCACAACAATATAATTGCAAATTTAGATAAAAAGTCGGAGATTATATCTAAATTTGTAGAAAGTAATCATTAAATCAGATTTGTCATGAAAAAACTGTTCTTAGTCGCCCTTGCGACAATCGCGTGCCTCTCAGCCATCGCTCAAAAAGAAATCGGTGCCTACATTTCCGATGACAGCGGCACACCCACCAACATTCGCAACGCCCCTGGCGGACAAATCGTCATGTCGCTTCCCGACACCTGTTCTTACATGATGACTCTCTCCAACCCCCGCAACGGCTGGTGGCGCGTCGAAGATGTAGAATGTGCCGAAAACGCCACCGACATTCCCCTCGTCGGCTCGTCGAAAGGAGAATATTGGATTCATTACTCCGTCGTGGGATTCACAACCCGCAACTATGGCACCCAACGTTTGTGCCTGAGAGCCAAACCGAGCAAAAAAAGCAAAGCCGTTCATTGGCTCGTGGGCGAGACTAACGTTCATCCTATCGACGCGACAAAATCCACTGATTGGGTAAAAGTAGAAGCCAATGGCCATCAAGGATGGATTCCAAGCGAAATGATGTGTTACAACCCCCTTACCACCTGTCCATAAACACACGTACCAGCCGGCTATTTCCATCGCCGCAAAACGAATTGCCAAAAGACAATAAACTAACGTCGTTCTGGAAGTTATGCAAAGATTTTCCAATCGCCAATTGGAAAAGTAATCTTATTTAACCGCCGAGGTGGCGAGGACGTATTCGCTGAGGGCGGCAAACATAAAGGCGTTGCTCCAACGCATATAGGGTATTTTGGAGCTTTTTGTGTGCTTGAGTTGATAGAAGAAATAGCCTTTCTTTGAGTCGAACATTCGGTTGATAGTCCATTCGAGGACATTGTCGATAAGCTGTCGGTTTTCGTCGAAGCGGTTCAGGCGCGCGGCGGTGACGATAAGTTGGCCGGGACAATGGATGTCGATAGGGTATTGCCGGTCGTGGTAATATTTTGGTTCAGCATTGTCGGTGAAGAAGTTGCGGATATAGAATTCGAATCCGCGGTGGATGGCGTCGATGGTTTCTTTGTCGTGGGTGATGTCGGCAAATGCGGCGAGGCCGTCGAGGTTGTAGCCGGTGTGGAAAGAGTCGCACCACGAAGTCACGGATTTGAGTCCGTAAGGCCAAGATCCGTCGGGGCGTTGCGCGTCGATGCAAGCCATGGCCGACTGTCGCGCGAGGTCGAGCCATTCCTCATTGTGGGAGTAGTTGTAGGCTTTGGCGAGAAGCCTTGTGGCGAGTAGCGAGGCATTGATAATAGTGTCGTTGCCGGGAATTGGCGAATAAGAGAATATGAAACCGCGTTCGCAGGGAGTGCGTCGCAGGTCGTTCACGATGAATTTGACCGAAGACAGGGCGATGTGGAGCATACGGCGGTCGGCGGTGATGTCGTAGGCATCCATCAGGGCAGTGGCGCAGAAAGAAGTTGCAACCACCGTCGGAAGGTTTTTGGGGAAAAGAAATTCGCGCCGGCACTGCCAGTCGAAGTTATAGCCCCAGCACGAGCCGGAGTAGCCGTCGCTGCGCAGAGAGATGAGCAGCGACGCCACTTCCGTGATTCGTTTTTTCAACGACTCGAGGTCGCCGAACGATTCGGCAAGTTCGGGGCGAAGGCTGACGGCATGATATAGATTGCAATAACCCTTCAGGAACAATCCTATCCCTTTGGCGTTGTGCTCTTTAGGCACGAGCATAAGCGGCCGTAGGTTAATCGGGCTGCGTTTGAATCCCTGAATGACGCACAGCCTCCATATTGCCGACCGATTGAGCAAAGGGATGGCACGATACACCCGCGAGTTGAGACCGTCGTAGGGGTCCCAACCTTTGAATTGTTCGTTCTCGCAGTATTGGCGCAGTCGGGCGAGAGTTTTTATCGCTTTGCTTTCGGTTGACATGACGATGAGGCGTTAAGGTTCGACTCTGCCAGGGTAAGCTTCGAGAGCTTTTCGCAGCACACGAAGCGCGTCGGCAAGGTCGTATTTGTTGAGGATGTAAGCTATACGCACTTCGTTCCGGCCGAGATTCGGGTCGGTGTAGAATCCCGATGCAGGGGCGAGGAACACGGTTTTTCCCTCGTATTGGAAGTCGCGGAGCATCCATGCGCAGAATTTGTCGGCGTCGTCGATGGGCAGGCTTGCCACGGTGTAGAACGCGCCCATCGGGATGGGGGAGTAGCATCCTGGGATTCGGTTGAGTCCGTCAACGAGGAATTTGCGGCGTTCGACATATTCGTTGTAGGTCATGAGCATATATTCGTCGCTGGCGTCGATCGACGCTTCAGCCACAATCTGTCCCAGCAAGGGCGGGCTGAGGCGCGCTTGGCAAAGCTTCATGAGGTTCTCTTTGAGCTGCTTATGCTTCGTGATGATAGCGCCGATACGGATTCCACATTCGCTGTAGCGTTTCGACACAGAATCGATGAGCACCACCTGCTCCTCAATTCCCTTCAGGTGGAAAGCCGAGATGTAGGGCGCGCCGGTGTAGCAAAATTCGCGGTAAACCTCGTCGGAGAATAGGAACAAGTCATGTTTTTTGACGATGTCGCGCAGGAGATTCATCTCCTTTTGGGTGTAGAGATAGCCCGTGGGGTTGTTGGGGTTGCAGATGAGGATGCCTTTTGTTTTCGGGGTGATAAGCTTTTCGAAGTCGGCCACTTCAGGGAGGGCGAAGCCCATATCGATGTTAGAGGGGACGGCCACGATTTTCGCCCCAGAGGAGATTGCGAAAGCCATATAGTTGGCGTAGGCGGGCTCGGGGACGATTATTTCGTCGCCCGGGTCGAGGCAGGCGAGGAAAGCGAAGAGCACAGCCTCACTGCCGCCAGTGGTGACGATGATGTCATCTACGCTCACGTCGATTTTGAAACGGTGGTAGTATTGCTCGAGTTTTTTCCGTAGGGAGAGCAGGCCTTCGGAGGGGCTGTATTCGAGGGTGGTGCGGTTGATGTGTCGCAGGGCTTCAAGGCCCTGCGGGGGGGTGGGCAAGTCGGGCTGTCCGATGTTGAGGTAATACACCTTCGTGCCCCGGGCTTTCGCTTTATTGGCGAGCGGCACCAGTTTTCGGATAGGTGAGGCCGGCATAAGTTCGCCTCGGTTTGATACTGATGGCATGGCTTTATAGGATTTTAATGGGTTGACCTGACTCTTGTATTGACTTGATTGCGGCGAAAGTGGCTGCGGTGACAGAGAAAATCTCTTTCATGGGGATTAACGGGTGTCCATTTTTCAGCGATTCGAAATATTGGCGCATCATTTCCTTTTGACCCTTGTCTTGATTGGATTTCTTAAGTGTGTCGACTTTGCGCCCGTAGATTTCGCATTTTTTGAAGTCGGTGATTACGGCTGTTTTGCCGCTATAATAAGCTTCGAAATACTCTTTCGGGAGCGATTTCGAACCGTTGGCATAATAAGCCACCACCCCGGAGGAGCCGTTCTCGAACTCGACGATAATATTGACGGTGTCGTTCAGCCCTTTGGAGTCGTCGAGCACCGACGCCGACACCTTGACTGGCACACTGCCGCAGATGAAGGTCATAAAGTCGATGAAGTGGCAAACTTCGCCGATGATTCTTCCGCCGCCGATTGCGGGGTCCTGAATCCATGAGTCAGCGGGAATCGCGCCGGCGTTAATCCGGTATAACATCGACATTTTTCCGTCGCCGAAGTTTTTCTTTATCTTTTGGGCGAAGGGGGAGAAGCGTCGGTTAAAACCGATCATTACGTGGCGGCCGTTTTCTTCGCAAATGGAGCGGATATCGGCCAATTCGTCAAGAGTGAGGCAAAGCGGCTTCTCGACATAGACGTTTTTGCCGGCTTTCAAGGCGGCGATGACATATTTGGCGTGGGAGTCGTGGCGTGTGGCGACAAATATGGTGTTGATGCATTTGTTGGCGATGATTTCGTTTTCATCGGAAGTGCAAAGAGAGAAGTGGAATTTTTCCGCCACACGCTTGGATGTGGTGCCAGAATTGGTCATCACGCAGACTCTTCCAGCCTCTTCTCTGGGGGGTAAATAGGGCAGAAGATTGCCTTGCGCGTAGCTGCCGGCCCCGATAAAGCCGATGTTTATGTCGCTAACCGGACTAAGGTCGGGAGTGAAAAACGACTGTGTCACCTTGTGCTCTTTCGAAGTGTCGTATTCAAGCACAATTCCCAAGTAGGGCTCGGAATGATTCACCACAATCTCGTAGGCTTTCGGAGCGTCGTCAAATTTGAAGTTATGCGTGGTCATATACGACAAGTCGATTTTCTTCGTATAGAGCAGATGTTGGAACGCTTCCATATTTCGTTTTTCGGTCCAACGAACATAGGCGCTCGGATAGTCGATGCCTTTTTCCTCGTAGTTGAGGTCGTAGCGGCCCGGACCGTAAGAACACGACATTTTCAGTTCGAGCTCCTTCTTGTAGTAGTCGGGTTCGCGGTTGAAACCCGTCGGAACTGCGCCGAGCACCACCACCCGTCCTTTTCGTCGGCTGATTGTGCCAGCGAAGTTGATGGGGTCGAGACTTGTGGTGGCGGCGGCGATAATCACGCAGTCAACGCCACGTCCGCCGGTGAAGTCGAGTATTTGATTCGTGATGCCAGTTGTCGAGCGGGTGATTGCCAAGTCGGCGCAATGTTCGCGGGCGGTCTTGACGGCGCCTTCCGACACGTCGATGCCCACTACATTCGCCCCCGACGCTTTCAAAAGATGGCATGCGAGCTGGCCGATAAGTCCGAGGCCGATGACGGCACACGTCTCGCCCAATCTGACATCCGCTTGGCGGACTCCCTGAAGGGCAATCGAACCGAGAGTGTTATAGCATGCCAACGACAAGTCGGCATCATCGTGAAGTTTCACGCATAAATTAACAGGGACACTGACTATTTCGGCGTGGTTGGCGTATCCGGCTCCGGCGCAAGCCACTTTGTCGCCCACCTTGAAGTCGGTGACATCGTCGGCTACGGCGATCACTTCGCCTGCGGAGCTATAACCGAGAGGTGAATAAGCGTCGAGCTTTTTCATCACCGCGCGGTAGGTTTGCACGATTCCCTGACGTTTCAGGGTGTCGATCACCTGTCGCACTTGCTGTGGACGTTCTTTGGCTTTCCCGATGAGGCTTTTTCGCGCGGCCTTGACGGTCGAGCCTTCAGTGCCTGCCGAAATCAGGGAATAGTGGTTTTTTACGAGCACCATTCCGCTGGTGAGTTGCGGCGTTGGCAATTCTTGAATCACCATTTCTCCGGAGCCTAATTTTTGAGTAAGTTGTTCCATATATTTAGGGTTGTCTTTTTTCGAGGATATTCGTGTAAATGTTTTGGTAAACCATTTTGTAGTCGGGGGTGTCGGAGGATGCCGGCGCTTTGTCGACGGGCGTTTTAATGGCATCAACAAGCGAATCGACATTGCGGGATTCGAACAGTTGTGTTCCTTCGGGGCGTTCGACCACGTCGGAAGCGATGACCCTTTTGCCCAGATAGAGCGATTCGCGGATAGATATGGCGTCGCCGTCGGTGATTGTTGTCCGCAGTGTTATGTCGGATTTTGAAATAAGCTGGACAAACGACACAGGGGCTTCATAAATAAGAATTCTGTCGCCGATTTTGGCAGCGTCGATTCTAAGCCGGTATTGTTCGAGCCGACTTTCGGCACCATTGTTGTCGGCGATGACAAACACCAGTCGGTAGTTGTCGTCGAGCCGAGCTATGGCTTCGATGCAAATATCGAGGCCGTAGAGGTCGATGCCGTCGTGCTCTACGAGTTTCCATGCGTTGGAGCAAAGGATTGTGCCGCCTTTGGCAATAAACGAGGCGACGCTTTCGGGAAGCGGCTTGTATTCGTCGGCTGATGGGGGAAGGAATGCCGCTATCTTGTGAAGGCGCTCGCGCTTCACTTTTCCCGACAATGCGTTAAAGCTATTGTCGTTGACGACAATCACCGCATTGCATTTTGCGAGCAGCTTGATGGTGGCGGATTGTCGGTTCTCGATTGTGATGTCGCGGTGGATCGTGACCACAACCTTCTTTCGCAGAATCAACCGGCAAATTAGAATGTGGAGTAATCTGACCATAACCGATCCGCTATGAATGTGGACTACGTCGGCGGCGAACACCTTCTTCAAGTAAACGAAGATGTTTGCCGACCGAAGGTTGAACACACCCTCTTTGCGCTTGTGCCCTTCGTCGATGAAGTCGAAGTCGAAACATTCCGACAACAATGCGGAAAGCCTAAGCAGGTGGGTGCTTATGCCTCCGATGTTGTGTGGAGCTGGGCCTATGAGGAGAATGCGTTTCATCGTCATGGTCAGATTACGTCTTTTTCTTTTGTCAGATTGATGGCCATTGAGAATTTGCCGCTGCGTCGGTAAATGATTTCCGATTCATCGATGAGGTTGATTGAGTAGTCGATGTCGTTTTTGCCGATTTTCGCGTCGATATTGTCGGCAATATGTTTCATGTCGGCATCGCAGAAGCCTTCGTCGGGGACGATGTTCACGTCGAGTTGTCCTTCGGCTCTCTGAACATACTGCGCCAATTTGATGTGGGGCACGCCTTTTACGAGCGATTCCATCAGGCCTATCAGTTTGCCCGACTTCGACTTAAGGCATTCGTCGATTCGTCCGTCGATAAGGCGGATGTTGGGGTCGGTGGCCGATTTGACGCTCCACGGCTCGTTGAGGACGATGATGTCGGTCATCTTGTAGCGGATGAGAGGGAAAGCCTTGTTTATTAGGGTTGTGGTGATGAGTTCGCCATTGTCAAATTCGTTGATGGAGTAGCCCGGGGCGTCGTAATAGCCCTTGTGGTCGTGCGACTCGCGGAAATAGACGGTCTTTTCCGTGCAGCCGTAGTGGTCGAACGTTTCGCACCCGAGGACTTCCTTGAACAGATTGCGTTGGAAGTCGTAGAGGGTTTCGCTGCTGGTGAAACATAGCGGTATGTTAAGCTTCAGACCGGCTTCTTTCAGCAGTAGGCAAAGATTGTAGAGCGAGCTGGGATAGCCTTCGATTGCCTTGGGCTTGTACTTCACTATTTCGTTGAAATAGTCACGGACCTTGTCGGGGTGGAAGTGGAACGACGAGAGATAGAGGATGTTGCCGAAAGGCAGGCACAGTTTGAAATGCTTGGCGTCGAGGTGTCCGCGGAGCGACACGATCCGTTGCCCGGGTTTGTACCCGTCGATTTGGCGTGTTTTGTAGAGGTAGGCCTGTTCGATGATGGCTGTGCGCAGGCTGGTGTATATTGCCATCGACTGGCCTGTGCTTCCGCTGGTGAACACTTTTTTGCGGAAACACCGCGGTCCCGCCAATATTTCATCGCGGTGGCGGGAGACGATATCTTTTGTGATAATCGGGAGCTTTGTGATGTCGGCGATGCTTTTTACGCTGTCGATGGTGATTCCGTGTTCGGCGTAGAACTTCTTGTAGAAGGGTGATTTGGTTATGGCATAGCGAAACATTTTGACAAATTCCTTGTTGTTGTATTCGTCAATTTCTTCGCGGGTCATGTCAAACAGCCGGTCGAGTTTCTTGAGCCGCCAGTGGATGAAGGGATACGACCTCAGCAGGTTTTTTATGCTATTCTCTATCAGTCGTTTCATTTAGAGTAATCGTGAATAGATGTTTTTAAGTTGGTGTTTAACTTTCTCCGGATAGGCGTCGGCGATCATGGCGAGGGATTCCTTTCCATGAACGGCGGCCATTTCGGGGTCGGAAATATAATTGGATATAGACTTATGGATACTATTATTGTCGCCGGGGGTGATGAGGAATCCGTTCCGGCCATTCTCGACAACTTCCGGGATGCCTCCCACCGCCGAAGCGATTATCGCTTTGCCATGGGCCATTGCCTCCAACACCGACATTGGCAACCCTTCGTTGTGGGAGGGAAGAATGAGAATGTTGGCTTCGTTGAGGAGGCGATTTTTCTTCTCGCCCGACGCCCACCCGACATAGTCGATTATGTCCGACAGTCCGTAAGCGTTGATTGTGGCGATGAGTTTTTCCACATCGCCGTCGCCGCCAATGGTCAAGTGAATTTTGCCGTCAAATTCCGCCTTGTGGGCGATGATGGTGTCAATCAAGTCGAACAGCCCTTTTCTTTGGCCGATGCGCCCGAGGAAGAGCAACTTTATGCGGTCGGAAACCTCGTTTGTCGGGTTGTCGGCTTTTTCGATGGGGTTGAACACTGTTGTTACGTCGGAGCAATGAAGGCTATCGACAAAGAAGCGTCGCCATGATTCCGATAAAGCAATAATCGCGTCGCACTTTTTGAGCGTCGCAGCCACTTTGTCGAACCCTTTCTTTTCGGCGAATATTTTGAATTCGGCTCCATGGCAATGCCCGATTACTCTGAACCTCAAGGCTTTACCCCATCGCATCACAATCGATTTGCGGAAAAATGAGCCGTAAGAGGCGAAGTGGATGTGGAGAATACGTCGCGCGGTGAACAGCTTGACGAAAGGCAACTTGACGAGCAGCCATGCGAAAGAGAAAGCCGAAGCCACCATCCCGCCGCGCGAGCAGGTGGCGGCAAAATGGAACGGCTCGATATGTCGGCGATAAGTTGTTAAGACCGACACGACACCGCCTTTGCCTGAGGCATAGGGCCCGATGAATAGCACTTTGTCGAATATGGTGTCGGTTGACGTCATTGTCGTTTTATTTTAGCAGGCGGCTATATATGGGGAGAAGTTGCTTTTTGACGCTTTTGGGATAGTAGGGGATGACCTTTTCGAGCGACTGGTTGCCGAATTTGGTGATGAGTTTAGGTTCGTCGAGGAGCGCGCGGATTGCGTTGTATAGACCTTCTTTGTCGCCCGGCTCGATGAGCGAGCCGTTCACTCCGTCGGCCACAATTTCGGGTATGCCGCCCACGGTTGTGGAAATGATTGCTTTGCCGTGGGCCATGGCTTCGAGAATGGATATAGGCATTCCTTCGAAATACGACGGAAGGATATAGACATCGCAATCGCGGAGGAGCTGATCTTTTTTCCGTCCGGTGGCGCACCCCACATATCTCACTTCCTCGTCGATGTCGCTGGCGGTGATGATTTCCTTCATGCGGTCAACCTCTCCATCGCCGCCGATGTGGAGCCTCACTTTTCCTGCGAGTTCAGCTTTGTGTTCTGAAATGACGTCGATGATGTCGAAAATACCCTTGGCGTCAATAATCATTCCGAAGAACAGCAGGTTGAGCCTTCCGCGAAGCATAATGCCCCGCGACGGCTTTTCGACACGTTCCACGGGATTGTTGACGATGCTAACGTTGGTATAGCCGAGTTCTGTCTCAAAGAAATCTTTCCACATTTGCGACAAAACGACGATGTGGTCGCATAGGTCGAGCGTTCGTTTGATTTTCTCGTGGCCTTTGATTTCGCAGTAGGCTTTGAAATGACCTGCATGGCAGTGGGCTATTACTTTGTAGCCCAATAGTTTGCCCCAGCGGATAATGATGGCTTTGCGCGGGAACGACTTTGCTGCCGCGTGGTGGACGTGGAGAATCGATGAATGTTTGAAAATGCGGTGGAACGGGAGCTTTACAAGCAGCCAAAACAAGACGAAAACGTTGGCTATGCGGCCGAAGATGTTGCTCCCCGTTATGTAATTGCTTCGCATGTAGTGAAACTCGGCGAAGTGTTTTTTATATATATTCAGCACCGACATCATTCCGCCGATTCTTTTCAGATTCGGCCCGATGAACAGCACTTTACTGAGCAGTTTTTGTTCGTTAAGCATATTATTACGCAATAAAGAGCGGAATGAGCGCACTCCGCTACTAACTTAAACGCAATAATATGCCCGTTTATTGCAAAAAATGTTCAAAAATGTTAAAGGCGGTTATCTGACGATGAGGGCGAGCAGGAATTTGGCTTTTTGGCGCATCGTTAGCCGCGAGTGGAAAAGGTTTTTCCAGAAGCCTTTGCGGAGAGAAGCTTTGAATGTGGCGAGTTGCTCTGGATATTGCTTTGTCACCTTGTTTTGCCACAACGGTAGGATGCAGTCGATGGTCATTTCCACGCGGTAATGGCGTCGTTCGACGGAGGTGTCAAATGGCAGTGCGGCGATTTTCTCGTCGATGAGGAGCGCATTGGAATAACGGTCGAAGAATTTCGACGAAAAATTGTTGGTAAGACTTGCTTCGTTCGTTCGGTAGTTATAAAGCACAACGCCGGTATAAGCGGCTTTTCGCACCTTTGGCAGGAAGTCGGCGCTGAACACGGCGTCTTCATTGAACAGCCGTGGCACGAAGCGAGTGTCGCCAATCGCATTACGACGATAAAGTTTGCCCCATGCCGAACTGGGAATTTTTCTTTCCAAAAATAGACGGACAATTTCCTCGCGGGAATAGACATTCACGTCCTCGGGATTCTTCATCTCGATAAATTGGCCGTGGACATTCGTCGGGTGGCGGGAAATCACAATATCGGTGTCAGTGTCAAGCATAATGCCAAGCAGTCGCTCAACTATGTCCGGGCTTACCGAGTCGTCGCTGTCTACGAACATCACATATTCGCCCGTGGCGATGTCTAGTCCGCGGTTTCGTGCTACGGAAAGACCTCCGTTTTCCTCATGAATTACACAGATGCGGCTGTCCGTGGCGGCAAGTTCGTCGCAAATGGCTCCGCTTGAGTCGGTGGCTCCGTCGTCGGAGAGGATTATCTCCAGATTTGTGTAGGTTTGGGTTGTAACTGAATCCACACATTCGCGGAGATATTT
>CADBML010000006.1 GCA_902795825.1 uncultured Bacteroidales bacterium | reverse complement strand
TTCGCTCTCATCGGCAAGGTGGTGGGTTGGCTCCTGAACCTTATCAACAGCAACTGGGGCGACTGGAACATCGGTCTGTGGGCCGACAACACCACGGGCTTTACCTACTGGCTCGGCTTCTTCATCTCCATCTTCTTCCTCGGCGGCGGCACAATGGCCTTCCGCAGATAGCACACCGACCATTGAACCACACTCGGGTTACACTGAGAAATAGGAAGACAACACAAACAACTCGTCAACAACTTGAACAACAATTTGTTATGTTGTTTTAGTTGATTAGTGTTGTACTTGTTGTTTGATAGATGAAATCAGCATGAGATTATTTTTGTAAAGTTGGTGAAAATGGAATTTTTTGTGTAAATTTGCCTTAAATCTTCAAAACAATAAGTCATGAAACGGATTTTCAGCATTTTATTAGTGGCGATTCTGTCGTTTGCCGTAGTGGATGTGGTTGCCTCTCCCGCAGCCAATCATTCTACTATTGTCAAGGGCAAAAAGTCCGGCAAGAAATCGAAAGAGACGAAAAAGGCTTCCAAGAAATCGAAAGTCAAAAAGGCCAAGGCTTATGAATGCCTGTCGGTTTATGATCCTGATGTGCGCGTCGACCGAACTCCGAAGTTCCGTGGCGGCGACGCCGGCTTGTTCGAATTCATCAGCACCAACCTCCATTATCCCAATAAGGCTGAGGTGCAAGGAGCCGAAGGACGAGTGATTGTGAGGTTTGCCATCGACACCGACGGCCGCGTTCGCGATGTGGAAGTAACGGAAAGCGTCAACCCCTACCTCGATGCGGAAGCCGTGCGAGTGGTGAAGTCGCTCCCAAAGTTCAAGCCCGCCAAGAAGAACGGCAGGGCCGTGAAGTTCTACTACAGCCTACCCGTCGTGTTCAAGCTTGACTGACCGCAGGCATGACGCTAATCGACAAAATCGGCTTTGCGTGTGGGTTTGTCGTCATGCTGCTCGCCATGTCAGTAGTCGCGTCAATTTTCACGTCGATAAGTATCGACCGCCTGTTTTTCGCCTCATGCTGCGGAGTGTTGGAGGCCACAGGACTCGCTTGGGGACTAACTTACGAGGAAATCTGTGTAATCGGAAATATTTATATGGAAGCGGGCATTGTCCTGCTTGCGGCATGGTGGATAGTAACTGCGGCATGGAAGCGCGACAACAAAATGAAAAGTGGCGGAAGCAGAGCATTATTATATTCGGCTATAGTGTATTTCGCCATCTACCTTTGCGGCTTCGTTTGGGTCTGCTGCCACTACGCCATGCCAATGAAGCCGGCTTTTGACTTGTGTTATGACGAGCTTATCATGTTGTCGAATAAATGGCATACCACCTACAACAACGTCAATTACATCATTTTCATCCTTGGATTTATTGTTCCGCTGGTGGCGAACACACTCATCGCCGTTGCCATCAAGCCTCGGCAAACCGACAAATCATACCGGTCAGTCGAGCATCGAGAATAAATCAGGCATAATAGGATTTTCAGCATCTTCGGGTTTTCCGGCCGACGCCGATTGTTCAGCCTGCTCACCGGCAGAAGATGGCGCTGAGCCAATAAGCGAAAGGAAATCCTCCTCTGAAAGGATTGTGATTCCAAGCGACGTTGCCTTCTCCAATTTGGCGGGACCCATATTGTGCCCGGCAAGCACATAGTCGGTGTTTTTCGAAATCGAACTGACGTTTTTCCCTCCGTTCTGCTCAATTATGGCTTTGTACTCATCGCGTGAATGATAGTCGAATGTACCGGAAATGATAATCGACTTGCCGGCAAGTATCTCGCTCGACGCCGCCTTCCGCTCAATCGCCATCTGCAGTCCGGCCGATTTCAGTCGTTCAACAATTCTACGGTTTTCTTCATCAGCGAAGAAGCCAACCACGCTCTCTGCTATACGCGGGCCGATGTCGTCGATGGATGTAAGGTCGTCGATGGTCATTCCCATCAGTCGGTCGATATCGCCGGCCGCACGCGCTATTTTTTTCGCCACCGTCTCGCCGACAAAGGGGATGGACAATGCGAAGACAACTCTTTCAAACGGAACTTTTTTCGACTGTTCGATACCCTGCAGGAGGCGCTGAGCCGACCTCTCGGCAAATCGGTCGAGCGACAGAATCTGCTCACGGGTAAGACTGTACAAGTCGGCTATATTGCGAACCAGTCCTGATTTGAAAAGCAATTGAGCGGTTTCGCCTCCGATGCTGTCGATATTCATCATCTTGCGGCCGGCGAAATGCTCTATTTTGCCAATAAGCTGAGGTTCGCATCCCGACTTGTTTGGGCACACCCAAGCGGCCTCACCTTCATCACGGACAAGCTCTGCGCCACATTCAGGGCAATGCGTGACGAAACTGACGGGCACCGACTCAGGCGTCCGCCGCTCAAGCTCCACTCCAGTGATTTTAGGAATAATCTCACCGCCCTTTTCAACATAGACCATATCGCCAAGATGAAGGTCGAGCGAACGTACAAAGTCCTCATTGTGCAATGTGGCGCGGCTCACCATAGTTCCTGACAATGGAACTGTGTCGAGGTTGGCCACAGGCGTGACCACACCCGTGCGTCCCACTTGGAAACTGACCGACACAAGACGAGTCAGAGCCTGTTCAGCCTTAAACTTGAAAGCGATTGCCCACCGAGGGAATTTTGATGTAAATCCAAGATTCAACTGTTGGTTGAGATTGTTTACCTTAAATACCAATCCGTCAGTAGCAACGGGTAGTTGCTTTCTTTGCTCATCCCAATAATTAATGAAATCATCTACTTCTTCGATAGAGTTGAGGATGCGGATATCATTCGAAATCTTGAAGCCCCATGAACGGGCGGCCTGAAGGTTGCCCCAATGCGTGTCGGAGGGAAGATTGTCGCCAATGATGTGATATAGGTATGCGTCGAGTCCACGCCTTGCCACTTCGGCTGAATTTTGCAATTTCAGAGTGCCGGCAGCCGCATTGCGCGGATTGGCGAAAAGAGCCTCGCCATCCTTCTCCCGCTGCTCGTTAAGGCGGTTGAAAGCCTCCCACGGGAGCAGCACCTCTCCGCGAATCTCGAAGGCATCGGGATAATCCGAGCCGGCAAGCTGAAGCGGAATCGAGCGAATGGTCTTGACGTTCGCCGTCACGTCGTCGCCCCTAACTCCGTCGCCGCGCGTGACGGCTCGCAAAAGCCTGCCATGCTCATATATTAGCGAGATTGACGTTCCGTCGAATTTCAATTCACCGACAATTTCCATCGTTTGCCCCGTCAAACCGGCTTTAGCCTTGCGGATAAAGTCCTCCACCTCAGCCACGGAATATGAGTTGCCAAGCGACAGCATCGGATGGATATGCTCCACTTGAGTGAACGACTTGTTGATGTCGGAACCGACACGGTGGGTAGGCGACATCGGGTCGTCAAACTCAGGATAGAGTTGCTCAAGTTGTTCGAGTTCCTTCATCAGGAAATCGAAATCGCGGTCGGATATGGTGGGTCGGTTGAGCACATAATAGTTGTAGTTGTGCTCGTTAAGTTGTTTTCGGAGTTCGAGAATGTGTTGCTGAATAGGGCTCATCGTGGTGAAAATTTATCAATCGCAAATTTACTAATAAAATTGGAATAATCGGTCGGGGACAAATCAAAAAAAAGCACATGAGCACTGGAAAACAACACCGCAAGAAAAAGGAGGGCCGCAATTCTTTGCAGTTTACGATATTTTCGCTACTTTTGCAATATGATGGCCGCCGCGGGTAGACAATATGGCTCTTTGCCGCGGCTTAACGACATGAATACCGACATTGACAACGACATATCGACAGCATGCGACGTCATGCGACGCGGAGGGGTAATCCTCTACCCCACCGACACCGTATGGGGCATAGGGTGCGACGCGCGGAATCCCAATGCCGTTGCCCGCGTCTTTGCCATCAAAGGCCGCGCTGACGGAAAGTCAATGATAGTGCTCGTCAATAGCATCGAAATGCTTCAAGGAATTGTTGAAGAAATACCCGACAAAGCCCTAGAAATCATTGCAAACACCAATATACCAACTACGGTGATTTATCCTAATGCAAAGGGGCTTGCGAAAGGGCTTGTCGCTCAAGACAAATCGGTTGGCGCAAGAATCACAAACGAAGCTTTCTCCTCTTCTTTGTGCGGTCAGTTCGGCGGCCCGATAGTGTCAACCTCGGCAAACATAAGCGGAGAGCCCACGCCGAAAGTGTTCGCCGACATATCCGACGAAATCATTAAGGCTGTGGATTTCGTCGTTTCCTACCGCCGCGACGACTTCACCGAAGCATCCGCGTCAAGAATAGTCAAACTCAATCCCGACAACACATTAACGACCATTCGAGAGTGACAAAAGAGAACCGACAACGGCTGATATATATCGTGCTCGACTTCCTATCGACCAACATGGCGTGGCTTTTGTTCAACGTCATCCGCTTTGCCACTATCGCCGGCCGGCAGCATCAATTTCCCGACATCAACACCTTCCTGCAATCCGACCAAGTGATTATAGGCCAGATACTCGTTCCCCTCGTGGCAATGGCCATCTACTATTTATCTGGATATTACAACACCCCTTTCCTGAAGTCGCGTTTTCAGGAGTTTGTGTTGACATTCACCTCAGCCACAATTCTGACTGTGGGCATATTTTTTGCGATGCTTATCAACGACCTCACCGACGACCGGGCGTTCTCTTACAAGATGCTTTTCGTGTTGTTCGGAATTCTTTTTGTCGTCGTTTATATTCCGCGCATCACAGTCACCCAAATCACGCATGTCAAAATCCAGCGGCACAAGCTGTCGTTCAACACTTTGATTGTCGGCACATCTTATTCAGCCATAGAGTTCGGCAATCGACTGATGAAGATGCGCCGCTCCATGGGATTCAACATCGTGGGATACGTAGAGGCTGACGAAGGCCGACGCAGCCCGCAGCTCGACAAACCCGTCTATGGCCTTGACGACCTTAGCCAAACATGCAAGGATCTGAACGTTAGGAATCTGATAATCATCCCCCATCGTCACGGCATAAAGGCGACAATCGACCTCATCAACCGGCTTTTCCCGCTCGACCTGCCAATGTTCATCTCCCCCGACCTCTACCATTTAATGACATCGGGAGCGCGCATCTCAAACGTGGCAGGCGAACCACTCATCGACATTTCACGCACAGAGATGAGCCAATCCACGCTCAACATCAAGCGGCTGAGCGACATTGTCATTGCGGCGATAACATTGGTCGCGATTTCGCCTCTTCTGCTTGCCGTGGGCATTGCCGTCAAATTATCCTCAAAGGGTCCTATAATATATAGCCAAGAGCGTATAGGCTTCCACAAAAAGCCCTTCAACATTTATAAATTCAGGTCGATGACCACCGATGCCGAGACATCCGGCCCCGCCCTATCATCGCTTAACGACCCGCGAATCACCCGAGTGGGACGCTTTATCCGCAAATACAGGCTTGACGAATTGCCGCAATTCTGGAATGTGGTCAAAGGTGATATGTCGATTGTCGGTCCGCGTCCCGAACGCGATTACTACATCAAGCAAATCGTGGCCCGTGCGCCTTACTATTCCCTCATTCATCAGGTGAGGCCTGGCATCACTTCTTGGGGAATGGTGAAATACGGCTATGCTTCCGACATCGACGGAATGATCGAACGCCTACGCTACGACATCCTCTACATCGAGAATGTCTCGTTCTCCGTCGATATGAAAATCATTTTCTACACATTCCGCACAATACTCACAGGACAAGGAATTTAGATATGTCATTTGAAAGCCGGCTCATACGATTTAACGCATGGCGACAACGCCACATCAGCGAAAAGAATTTCGTGGTTATCCTCGCTTTGGTCGTCGGTGTGCTCAGCGGATTTGCCGCTTTACTGCTCAAGAACTTGATTTATTTGATTTCCACGCTCCTGACATCCCACCTCAGCATTTCGGAGTGGAACTACAGTTATCTTATATATCCTATTGTCGGAATTATCCTCACTGGCATATACGTGCGACGTGTCGTCAAGCACAACATATCCCACGGTGTGACTCGGGTGTTATACGCCATCTCGCAGAACAAGAGCAGGTTAAAGCGGCACAACATTTATACTTCCATCATAGCCAGCTCCATCACAATCGGTTTTGGTGGCTCGGTTGGAGCTGAAGGTCCTATCGTACACACAGGAGCCGCGATTGGCTCGAACCTTGGCGGTCTTTTCCGGCTCTCTCCTCAGCAACTGATGATTCTTGTCGGTTGCGGCGCGTCGGCCGGCATTGCGGGCATATTCAAGGCGCCTATAGCCGGCGTGCTGTTCACAATCGAGGTGCTTATGATCGACTTGACCACCGTGTCGGTCATGCCTTTGCTCATAGCCTCAATCTCATCCGCGACCATATCGTATGCGCTGACGGGTTATGATGTCCAGTTCTTCTTCATTCAGAGCGAAGCGTGGGTTACCGGTCACATTTTCTGGGTGGTGGCTTTGGGCTTTTTGTGTGGCGTCGTATCGCTCTATTTCACGAAGGTCATAAATGCGATGGAGAATTTTTTCAGCCACATTTCCAAGCCCTGGCTACGCACGGTATTCGCCGGCGCAGTGCTTGCCACTCTGATTTTCCTCTTTCCGCCGCTCTATGGAGAAGGATATTCTTCGATTGATTCGCTCCTAAACGCCGACTCGGCTTCAATCCTCGACCGTTCAATCTTTTATAGCGAACGGGGCGATTGGTGGGTATTGCTGCTCTTCGTGGGTGCAATCATACTCACTAAAGCGTTTGCCACTGCCGCCACTACCGCGGGCGGTGGCGTGGGCGGGACTTTCGCGCCATCGCTTTTCGTCGGTTGCCTTTCTGGATTTTTCTTCGCATACCTGCTCAATCATCTTGGAATGGGCTTCACTCTGTCAACCAAAAATTTCGCCCTCTTCGGAATGGCTGGTGTGATGAGCGGCGTGATGCACGCGCCTCTCATGGGAATATTCTTGACTGCCGAACTCACCGGCGGCTACGACCTTTTCCTACCCCTTCTGACTGTGTCGGCAATATCATATTTCACCATTAAACTGTTCGAGCCTTACAGCATCTATTCCATGCGGCTCGCTCAACGTGGAGAACTTCTCACCCACCATAAGGACAAGGCGGTGCTAACCCTTCTTAAAATGAATTCCGTCATCGAAACCGACTTTATCAGCGTCACACCTGAAATGAACCTCAAATCGATGGTGGACGTCATCTCGCGGTCAAACCGCAATCTTTTCCCTGTGGTTGACCCCAGCAGCGGAATCCTTTTGGGAATTGTGCTCCTCGACGACATCCGAAACATCATGTTCCGTCCCGACCTGTACAAAGTGATGTTTGTCAACAAATTCATGAGCGCGCCTGTGGCGAAAATCAACACCGCCGACAGCATGGAACAAGTGATGCAGACATTCGACCGCACCGGCGCATGGAATCTCCCTGTTGTCGATAACGAAGGCCATTATGTGGGCTTTGTGTCGAAATCGAAAATATTCAACTCCTATCGCCGTGTGCTCCGTCACTACAGCGACGATTAAGTTTCGAAATCACTTTTTCGGATTCTTCACTCCCGCAAACTCAACCGCAAAGCCACCGTCACACGCATCATAAAATGGCAGCCTAATGCAATCGGCTGCCATTTTATTCCGAGCGTGGATTTCGCCACAAGAGTTTTATATCCAGCGGAGGTAAGCGAAGTCCTGACGGTGAGGCAAGAGATCGTTCTTCGGATAGATACGATAGCCTAAGCGGAACACGCCGGCATCTTTGGCTTTGGCCTTGAGGAGATAAGTCAATATGTTGCCTTCCTCTTTAACCACCTTAAACTCTGATGTTTTCCAGAGCCGTTCTTCGCCGTCTTCCACACGGAAAATAACCTGTTCCACGGCAAGGTCGCGACCCAGACCATTCGTGTCAACCACTACGGTCACTTCGTATGCGTCGCCAGCAGCCGAATTTCCGTTGAGGAAAATATCGGGTGTGCGAATGTCGAGAACATTGATGCCGTCCCATGCCTCGGCTACACGCTCTTTCCAAGCTACGATTTCGCGGGCGCGGGCGTAGCTCTTAGCGCGGAGTTTCTTCGAACGGTCGGCCTCTTTGAGGTAGAAGCGGTTAATGTAGTCGTTAATCATGCGAGTCATCGTGTAGTGGGGAGCGATTTGCGCAATTGAATTTTTGATATATTGAATCCACTCGGGCGAGTACCCCTTGGAGTTCTTGGCGAAGTAGAGGGGTATGATTTCGTTTTCGAGCATCGAGTAGATGGTGACTGCGTCGAGACGGTCCTGCTGGGCTTGGTCGGTAAACGTTCGTTTATCGGTAAGAGCCCAACCGGCTCCTTGACGGTAGCCTTCATACCACCAGCCGTCGAGGACTGAGAAGTTGAGCACGCCGTTCATTTCGGCCTTTTCACCCGATGTGCCCGATGCCTCAAGCGGACGGGTCGGTGTGTTGAGCCAAATGTCAACGCCGGAAATCAGACGCTTCGAAACCACCATGTCATAGTTCTCAAGGAAAATAATTTTGCCGAGGAATTGGGGCATACGCGAAATTTCGACAATACGCTTGATAAGGCCTTGGCCTGCGCCGTCAGCGGGGTGTGCCTTGCCTGAGAACACGAACTGAACGGGGAACTGCTCGTTGTTGACGATGCGCTCAAGGCGTTCGAGGTCAGAGAAAAGCAGGTGGGCGCGTTTATATGTGGCGAAACGACGGGCGAATCCTATAATCAGCGCATTGGGATTAATACGCTCTACGATCGACATGATTCGTGAGGGGTCGCCTTGATTTTTGAGCCATTTTTCGCGGAAATCGCGGCGGACGAAGTTGATGAACTTATTTTTCAGACGCATACGCATTTCCCAAATCTCCTCGTCGGGAGCATCGTAAATGCGTTCCCACACCTTCGGGTCGCTCTGGTGCTGCATATAATCTTTACCCAACACCTTCTCGTAGTATTCCTTCCATTCCGATGCGGCCCATGTCGGCATGTGCACACCATTGGTGACGTATCCCACGTGGGATTCTTCCCATGTGTAACCATTCCAGATTCCAGCGAACATTTTCTTCGACACTTCGCCATGGAGCCAACTGACACCGTTAGCCTCCTGGCAGGTGTTGAGGGCGAAAACCGACATTGAGAAGCGGTCGGCCGAATCAGGATGCTCGCGACCCATATTCATCAGATCGGCCCAACTGATGCCTAAGCGGGCGGGATATTCGCCAAGGTACTTTCCGACAAGACCTTCTTCGAAGTAGTCGTGACCGGCGGGCACGGGGGTGTGAACTGTGTATAAGCCTGTGGAACGAACCATCTCAAGGGCCGTGTTGAAGTCGAGGCCTTCACCTTCGACATAATCCACGAGTCGCTGAAGGTTCAGTAGCGCGGCGTGGCCTTCATTGCAGTGATAGATGTCGGCCTTGATGCCAAGCTTCTTGAGCATCAAAACGCCGCCCACACCGAGGAGATACTCCTGTTTGATACGGTTCTCCCAATCCCCGCCATAAAGTTGGTGAGTGATCGAGCGGTCGTATTCGCTGTTCATATCGAAGTCGGTGTCGAGAAGATACAATTTCATGCGGCCCACGTTGACGCGCCAAATATGGGAATAGACGGTGCGTCCGGGATAAGGCACTGAGAGGATTGCGGGATGTCCGTCCTTGTCCATAACCTGCTCGATGGGGAGCTGGTTGAAGTTTTGAGGCTCGTAGTTAGCGATTTGCTGTCCATCCACGGAGAGTGTTTGGGTGAAATAACCGTAACGGTAGAGGAAACCGACGGCTGTCATATCCACCCTGCTGTCGGAGGCTTCTTTGATGTAGTCGCCGGCAAGCACTCCAAGGCCGCCCGAATAAATCTTAAGGGCGTTGCAAAGACCATATTCCATCGAGAAGTAGGCCACGGAGGGGATGTCCTTACGCATGGGAGTCTTCACATATTCTTTAAAATGGGCGTAGATGGTTTCGATTCGGGCCATCATTGACGCATCCGACATGATTTCGTTCATGCGCTCCGAACTGAGACGTTGGAGAACCATCACGGGATTTTCGCCTGTCGCACGCCACAAGTCGGGATTGAGCTCGCGGAAAAGGGTTTTCGCTTCACTGTTCCAGACCCACCAAAGGTTTTTGGCGATCTCATCGAGTGGTTTCAGTTTTGATGGTAATTCCGACTTGACGGTGACTTCGCGCCACATCGGAGCGTTGGAATTGCTAACTTTTAATTTCATTGTTTGTCTATTTGTCGTTGATTATTTCTTGAAATGGCTAATTTATATGCTTCGTAATAGTAAAGAATGAACTTCTGCCACGAAGCGAGATTTGATGTGGAAAATGCCACGTGACGGATGCGATGGAGCAATTTGTCGGGGCAATTGATCAGATAGACGAGTTTTTTCGCTATCGCTTCCACGACACGGAAATAATTGGAGTCGGTACGCTCCACCACCTCCACGCCGCTGTTCTCGAACCCCGCGATTCCCGACGACTCAATCCATCGGCCGAAGCCGGAAAGCGACGTAGTGATTGTGGGCACAGAAAATGCTATGCTCTCAAGAGGCGTGTAGCCCCACGGCTCGTAGTACGACGGAAACACGGTGGCGTCCATTCCCACGAGCAGGTCGTAGTAGGTCATATTGAATATGCCGTCGTTGCCATTGAGGTAACACGGCACATAGACCACGTTCACGTTCGACAAAATGTCGTTGTGGAAACCCAGCTGCAGGATTCGCTGATTGATGGGGTCGCTGTCGTAGTTGTGGAGCCAATGGGTCAGATGCCGGTTGCTCAAATGCTCATATATCGACGATGTCATCGCATTCTTAAGTTCCTGACGAGGTTCGCTCACCCATGCGGGCACCAACACGAGGGCAAGTATTTTACTATTGGTGGTGAGTGAACGCAAGCGGGCTATCGAGTCGAGGAAAACGTCAATGCCTTTGTTGCGATACTCGCAACGCCCTGAAGTGGCTAAGATAAACACATCGTCGCCGAGTTTGTATCCTAAAAGATTCGACACCACCTCTAGGATTCGCGCCCTTGCTTCTTCCCGTTTCTGGGCATATCGGGCCTTTATCGGCACAAGCCGCCGTTCAAAACCGTTAGGCGTGATAATGTCGGGATATTTCTCAAGCAACTGGCCGCATTCGGTCGCCGTGATTTCGCTCACCGTCGTGAAACAGTCGGCATTATGGGCCACCGCTTTTTCAAGCGAATGTTTTGAGTCGATGTTCAGCTCACGGGCCATTTGATCGCCATTGTATCCCTTCATGTAGTCGTAAAGCTGTTTGCCGTTGCCGCAAATGCTCCGCCCTATGCTCGTCGCGTGGGTGGTGAAAACTGTGGCAACCGCGGGATTTAGCTCTTTAAGATACAACAGACCCATTCCCGAAGTCCACTCATCGAAATGGGCAACCATGCTTTCATATCTGTCGCTGTAGAATCTGGATATGCTGTCGATTACAATAGCAGTGGCTATCCCAAAGCAACAACCCTCGTCGTAGTCGCCATAACCACGCAGTGAATCAACCTGATAGAGTTCCCACATCTTGGAATACACTTCATCCTTGATGCGGTAGGCTCCTTCGAAATCCACCAAAACCGCTATCGGCTTGCCAGGTATGGCCCATCGCCCCACCCTGACACTTATGCCGTAGGGAAGCTTTGTGCGGGCGAGCCAATCCCTCAGCGACGACCGGTTTTCTATGAAATAGGGCGACGGCTGCTCTTCGCTCCACACGTCGGGCCCTATAAAAATAATATCGTCCTTGAACACCTGCTGAAGAGTTTTAGCCTTGGAATTCAGGACGGTATAGATGCCTCCCACTTTGTTGCAAACCTCCCAACTGGCTTCGAAAAGCAAGGCCGGGGCTTTCTGCTCTGAGGCTTTATCCATCTTTGTTTTCTTTTCCATCACTGCAAAATTACTACATATTTTCGCTTTATCCGACAATTTAACATATTTTGGCTTTCGTTTGCAAAATTTCATAATACACCTCGGCATATTTACCGCCACGCTCTTGTCTATTAGCAAAAAATATGCTAACTTTGGTGCCGAATTTAATCCGACAGCAAATGGCAGAAAACTCCCTTCTATCACGCCTCTCCGACATCGACGCCCGCTTCCAGGAAGTCAGCACTCTCATCGCCGACCCATCGGTGATTGCCGACATGAAGCGCTACGTCAAGCTCTCTAAAGAATATAAAGAACTCGAAAAATTGTCGAAGGCTACGGCCCGCTACCGCTCGCTTATCAATTCCGCCGACGAGGCGCGCGAGATTCTCGACACGGAAAAGGACCCCGACATGCGCGAAATGGCGAAAGAAGAACTCGACCACGCCAACGCCGAACTTCCCAAGATGGAAGAGGAAATTAAGCTTTTGCTCATTCCTGCCGACCCGGAAGACGCTAAAAACGCCATCGTCGAAATCCGCGGAGGCACAGGCGGCGACGAAGCCGCCATCTTTGCCGGCGACCTTTTCAAAATGTATTCAAAATTCTGCGAATCAAAAGGTTGGAACATCGCTGTCACAAGTTTCAACGAGGGAACGGCCGGAGGGTTCAAAGAAATCGTCTTCGCCGTTTCGGGCGACAACGTATATGGCACAATGAAATATGAGAGCGGTGTCCATCGCGTGCAGCGAGTGCCGGCAACAGAAACGCAAGGCCGCGTTCACACATCAGCGGCCACTGTGGCAGTCCTCCCCGAAGCGGAGGAATTTGATGTCGAAATCAACGAGGGCGAAATAAAGTGGGACACTTTCCGAAGCAGCGGTGCCGGCGGGCAGAATGTCAATAAAGTCGAGTCGGGTGTTAGGCTACGTTATATGTGGCGCAACCCCGTCACCGGCGAAAGCGAGGAAATTCTCATCGAATGTACGGAAACCCGCGACCAGCCCAAAAACAAGGAACGCGCTCTTTCGCGCCTTCGCACATTCATCTACGACCGCGAGCATCAGAAATATCTCGACGACATCGCCTCACGCCGTAAAACGATGGTTTCTACCGGCGACCGTTCCGCGAAAATCCGTACCTACAACTATCCGCAAGGACGAATCACCGACCACCGCATCAACTACACCATCTACAACCTGCAAGCCTTCATGAACGGCGACATACAGGACTGCATCGACCATCTAATCATCGCTGAAAACGCCGAGCGACTCAAAGAGTCGGAACTTTGACATCCCGTCGGCGAATCACGAATCGCGCATTATCCTCCACAGGTCATTAAGTCAACGTTAGTTCGGTGTAAGCTTAGCACAAATCACAAGTACGCCGAAGAAGCGAAAAAGGATTTGGACGTTGAGATTATGCGCAATTGAAAATGCCCCCATAGCAGGGGTGCTGTCACGCAGCACGAAGAGCAAGTGACTGAGGGGTAGTGCGTTTGCTTCTCTACCCCTCCGCCCTGTCGGGCACCTCCCCTGCTA
>CADBML010000005.1 GCA_902795825.1 uncultured Bacteroidales bacterium | reverse complement strand
GTTGTCTTTGATTTGCCCATTAGCCTACGTATCCCGATGAGCGACAACGCGCAAGCCGGCACAGCCACCGCCGTGGCGGCGAGCCAACCGAAAATAAGGAATGACGCGAGCGACACACCGCAAACGACAGCCACCGTCGCCATAGCCCCAACAGAGCCGGCGGTCAGCGACAGACGGTAGCGGTAACGATAAACGACGAAAATAATCACCGTGTAAATGACATACCAAAGAATGTAAGCCACGCCAAGGCCTTCCAGTCCGCAGAGCCTATAGCCTGCCACGTTTAAAACGAACCCCACGACGGCGCTGATCGTTTCGGTGACAATATATGTCGGACCGTCACCTCTGGCTAATATGACAAACGCCATACACCAAGAGATGGCGCGGAATACCGTCCCGACTATGGCTATTGTTATGAACGGTGCGATTACATCAAATTCTGAAGAATAAAGCAAACGCACAATCAGCGGCGCCGCGGCTATGAAAATTGTAATTACTGGCAGAAGCACCCACATCGACAACGCCGCCTCGTGGGAAACGTACAGCCCGGTGCGTAGGCGGCTCGAAGCCACCTCGACAAGGCGCGGATAATATTCCATCGTTATGGCGGCGAACACAAGACCGACATAGCGGTTGAACAGCGTGTTGCCCGCATTATAGTAGCCCACGACGGTTTCAGAAGTCGTCGAGTTGAGATATGCCATAAAGGCATAGTTTGACAGCATCTGTTCAAACCCTGAAATGGTCATGTAAATGCCGAGAAAAACGAAAGCCTTGCCGGCCGCCGCCGTTTCGCGAAACGTCATATCTACCTTGCGGTTTACTGACCTGTCGCGGTAAACGAGTGTGGCGATGAACGTGGTCAGCGCATAGGCCAATATCGACGGCACAATGCTGCGTTCGCCCATAAAATAGAACATCGGCACCGACACCGCCAAGCCCGCAACAACGCCCCACACTGATGCCTTCGCAAGACGGGAAAGCAGTTGCCGGCCTTGAAGTATGGCCAATTCTCCGTTGGTCAGCGATGTCAAAAGCAATGCCAAAGAAAGGGCGACGAAGCCCCATATATGCTCGTCATCGCCGAAAGTCGCCTTGCTCAACAACGGAGCGAACAGCATCGTCAGCACCGCCGACAGAATGCCCAACGCACCCGACCAGCGGCGCACCGCCTTGACCACGCGCGCCAACGTCTTCTCGTCGGCTGAGGCCACATCCTTGACGGCGCTGTTGCGAAGGCCAAGATGCAAAAGAGAAGCAATCATGTCGATTGCCGAGTTATACAACCCGAAGACCCCCACCCCGGCGGCTCCAATCCATATAGCTACAAGCTTTGCCCTGACCACTGAGCACACCACGCCAAGGCCCTGAACACTGCCCAACAGCCCCATGGCTTTTAGCACATGACCTGTCAGCGACTTCGGTTTGCCTTCTATCTTACCCATTCAAGCGGATTGATGTGTGTGAACCCGTTGCCCGATTTGAGCATTTGGAACGACAGCACCCGCCGGTTGTCGTAGGCGGAGCTTTCTGCCACCGGCCCGATTACCTGTCCGGCCTTGACCGACATTCCATGTCGAAGGGATGTCGATTGGATGTTGATATAGACCGAACGGTAAGCGCCGTGGGTAATTATCACGGTTTTTACTCCGTCGCCAATGTCGGAAACCGACGACACCGAGCCGTCGAAAATGGCGCGAGCCTGCCCGCCATCCACTCGTATATCCACCGAACGGCTCTTGTTTTTCAGCGTACCGAATTTGGGCGCGCCAAAACGGCACAGAATCATATAATTGCCTGTAACAGGGAAATACATGCTCCCTTTATGCGATTCGAAACGTGCTGTCATCGGCTCCGATGTCGGCGCGGCAGGCCGCACAGTGTTATCGACAGTAGCGGGCTTTTCCTGTTCCGCCTTCAATGTTGGGATTTCCGTTCGCTCAGGCTTCGTCGTCGGAGGTGTTGACGTCTTCTTTCCCTGTGTCGGTGCTGCCGTGGACGATTTGCCGACGACCGCTTTCTGGTTCTTTTTCGCTTCTTCCTCAGCACGCTTCTTCGCCTCTTCGGCCGCACGTTTCTTCGCTTCCGCCTCCGCGCGTTTCTTTGCCTCGTCGGCAGCTCGCTTCTTCGCTTCCGCCTCTGCGCGTTTCTTCGCCTTGTCGGCCGCTTGTTTCTCTTTTAAAAGCAGATTCTTGATTTCACGGTCGAGTTGGTCATCTCGCGCCTTTTGCTTTTCCAGCTCTTCGCGCAAGGCATTGCCCTCGCGGTTGAGTTTGGCCACTTTTTCGTTGACTGTGGCTTTCTTGCTTTCCAAAGCCTTTTGATTGGCTGTGAGAGCCACGAGAGAGTTGGCTTTCTCCGCCTTCACCTCGTCGAGGGTGGCGCGCTTGCCTTTAAGCTCATCGACGGCTTCGGCCAGCTGTTCCGACTTCTGCTGACGCCATTTCGAGAACTCCCTCAGATAACGCACCCGTCGATACGCGGCGGTGAACGACTCGGCCGACAGGACATAAGCCAGAAGCGATGTCGCGCTACGGCGGTTCAAGTTGAATTTCCTGACGGCGTCGGCGTAGCTCGCCCGCATCGCGGCCACTTTCTTCTCTATTTGAGCCACCGAGTCCTCGATGGTGACTATCCTCGTGTCGAGCTGTGACACTTTGTTTTGGGTCATCCTGATGTTCTCGCTATGCTCGGCGATTTCGGTGTTCAGGCGCGTCAGCTGCTGCAACGACTGCTGGGTTTGAGCCGAGTTGGCACTGATTCGGCGATTCGTCTGTTTTATGTTTTTTTCCACCTTCGTCTTGTCGGCTTTCGCTGTTTTTGACGTGCGTTTGACGGCCGGCGAACCTACCACGGCCGTCGCCAGGACAATTAAGACGGAAATTAACAATCGACGTGACATCGTTTTTAGTTTAAGCCAATTTACAAAACCCGCATTAAGGCTCTTTGGGGGAAATCATATTCAACAGTTGGTCGGAGGATATTCGTTTGAATCCGCTGGGCGTGACCCATTTCGGGTCAACGCCAGTGTTCCATTTCGCTGAGCTGAAATTCCAGATGAGCTGCGCCGCGAAATTTTTCTTGCGGGCGGCGACAACGGCTGATGCGCTTGATGGGTATGTGCCATAGGGCGTGGCGAAATGGTCGGCATAGTCGATTTTGACGTCAACATTTTTCTCTTTATAGGTGCCGTCAAATTCAATGAGCGAGTTGTCGGCCGAAAGCAGGAAGGAATAGAGGAAAGGAGCAAGATTGTCGAAATCCACCTTCCATGTGTCGGCGTTGACTACTGTCGGCTCCATTTCGACTGGTTTGCCATTATCGACTGCCTCCATTTTGCCGAGAAGGAGATCCTGAATATTAGTTATATCGACGGGGAAATCTGATCGTAGCTTTTCCATCGGCTCCTCCACATAACGGTTTTTCACTTTTTCCATCGCGTAGATGTGATCCCGTGTAAGGAGCATCTTTGCCACTTCAAGGCCCAACACCCTTACTGACATCTGAATCGACTTCCCCCTCACCATCGTTGCCCTTCCCGACAACGACATTGAGCGTGGAGAGTTGATGCGGATTTTAAACGGAAGTGTCACGTCGGTCCATTCCTTGTAGTCGGTCTGATAAGTCTCCAACCGCTGCGCGAGGGTGCTCGCCGAAACCACATTTTCCGTCTTCGACTGATTGACGCTTTTCGCCGAACGGCAGCCCGTAAAGGCCACTGCCGCGGCGACAGAAATAATATATATCTTGACTATTCTTCTCATCTGCGTTTTTTCTTTTTTGTCTTGGTGCTGTTCGGCTTGGCAGGAGAGTCTTTTTGCTTCGGCTTGGCGTTCATTTTTTCGCGGGCGATACCCTCCTCCTCCTTTTCACGGGCGGCGGCCACTTTTGCCATTTCTGCAAACTGGCTTGCCTTGTCGGCGTCGCCCACCTTTTCGTAGATGGCGGCGGCGTGCTCGAGCACTTCCGACGACCGCTCATAGTTAGCATCCGACAGCACTTTGTCGATATATTGTTTTGCCTGAAAATATTCCCCTTTCTGATATAAAATCCACGCATAGGTATCGACATAGGTGTTATTGTCGGGCTCGGCGTTTATCACCTTCAGCGCCATATCGAGAGCCTTGTCGAGGTCGCGATTAATTGTCGATAGGAAATATGCGTAGTTGTTGAGCGCCAAAATATTGTCGGGATTTATCGCCAATGCGCGGTCGTAGTTGACACAAGCGCTATCGGCATTTCCGAGCTTCTGATAAATGTCGGCAAGCGAAGCCCTGCACTGCGAAGCTGTGGTGACGTCGGCAGAATCGGCACAAGCAATTGCCTTGCGCATATCGGCTATCGCCTGCTCATTGTGCCCCGTGACATTATATATTCCCGACCTTAAGGAATACAGACGCGGCGACGACGGAAAATAGTTCATGGCTCGGTTCACCACATCCAACGATTTAGCCCATTCTTCGGCGGAATTATAGATGGCCACCACCGACACCCACCGGTCGAGATCCGATGGGTCGGAATCGAGAACATAGGAGAACTGCTCAGCCGACTCCTCATAACGCGAAGCCGCATAAAGATAGGAAGCGTAAAGGTCGCGGAGCTTGCCCTCATGCGGATGCTGCTCGAGCATTACGGCAAACAGATTGTTGATGCGCGCCTCTTGTGTGGTGTCGGCGAAAAGATTCTGCGTGGAGGTGCGAAGCAAATTCATCTTTATGTCGAAGTCGAGGTTGTCCTGACGGAGGGCCTTGTCGATTTGGTTGTTATATCCGACAGTGTCGCCATGCTCATAGAGAAACTCTCCATAGCAATAAAACGCATACCCGCTCGGCGGCTCGATGGCACACGCCTTCCTGAAAAGCGAGTCGGCCTTGTCCTCGTCGCCTATCAGAGAGCAGGTGTTGGCGGCAACCACAATCATTTCGGGGTCGTTGGGCGATTTGGCGATGATGTCGTCGATTTCCCGCACCACCGACGCCGTGTCGTGGTTCATAAAGTAATATGCAATCTTCGACGAAGCCGTTTCGGGATAGTCGGCTTGGCGAAGCGACTCGCGGTTGAGAATCTCGATGCCACGCCTTTGGCTCGCGCTGTCGGGAAGATATGTGAGCACCTTGCCGAGCATTATCGACATTCTCGTGTCGTCGGGGTGCAACGAATCATTTTTCGACAACGCCCACACCACTTCATCAAGGTCGTCGGTCGAAGAACAAATCTGGGCGTAGGTGGCAATGATGGAGGAATTGTCGGGATGAAGCTCCACCATGCGGCGGATTCTCTTTTTGACATCGGCGAAAGTCGCGGAGTCGAGCGAGCCTAACATTAATTTATGACGCGACACAAAATACGACAATTCCTCGTCGTCGGGATTTAGCTCAAGGGCTCGACGCATGAGGTCAATGCCGCCACGGTCGCCGGCAGCAAGACGGCTCTCCGCCTCCACAAACATATATTCCGACTTTAATCGGTCGGAATCGCTACGCAACGATGTCTTTGCCGACAACGACAATGTCACTGCCAGAAGGCTCAAAAGGACCAATATTGTTATGGTGGCTTTTTTCATAAACGTCGCCGAGTTATTTCACTCCCGAATGTCCGAAGCCGCCTTCGCCACGGTCAGTTGCCCCCAATTCGTCGGTCTGTTCCCACGACACTCGCGTGTAGGGCGCAACCACCATTTGGCATATTCGCTCTCCAGGGTTGACAACAAAGTCAACGTCGGAAAGGTTGATTAATATCACACCTATTTCACCCCGATAGTCGGCGTCTATCGTGCCGGGTGCATTCACAATGGAGATGCCATGCTTCAGGGCAAGACCGCTGCGCGGACGTATCTGACATTCATAGCCCTGGGGCAATTCTATCCGCAGACCGGTGGGTATCAGCCGGCGCTCCAACGGACGGAGCGTCACCGGCTCCGCCAACGACGCACGCAAGTCCATTCCCGCCGAACTAATTGTGGCGTATTCAGGCAGTTCGTTCGCCGAACTATTTATCACTTTCACTTTGATTTCTTCCATATTTCAGTGGAATTCGTTTTATTCTGCGAAGTTACGGAAAATTTCTCTAAAAACGACCCATAGCAGTAAAAAATGTCTGTGATGCGGCAATTGTCGGCAATTGTCGTCAATCGTCGTCAATCGTCGTGAGTGTCGCGTGTGTCGCGTGTGTTGCGTGTGTCGCGTGTGTCGCGTGTGTCGCGTGTGTTGCGTTGTCAACGCAACACCAACAATATGCGACGAAAAGGAGGAATTTCGCAGCGTACGGGTCATTTGTTTTTTTCCACTTGCTTTATCAGCGCCACGTTAAATCGCTCGATGTCGGTGAGCACTGCCGCCTTGCCGCTTTTCTTATACCACGGCTGCTTGTCGAAATAGCTCTGAACAGCCGCATCGGTGAATTTTGCCCCCTGACGGGCATATATCTCGGAGCGCATCATGACGAGAACCTCGTGGGGGAAGAGATTCAATATGGCAGGAGTCAATGGCATGACGGAAGCGAACGCCCATTTCCCGTCAAGGCCCTCATACACACATTGTTCCTTAACCAAATTCGACTCTTTGTCGATGCTGGGATTGTGGCTGACGAATCGCTGGTCCTCAAGGATTTTGACAAACAAGCCATCTACCGTGGGGCGCACGTTCCACACCATCGGGCCCATCAATGCCCCAGCACCGCCGCCGCCCGGCATTTTCCCATAATTCGAACTGCTCGGGTCGCCGTGGCTCACACGTCCTTCTCCGTATTCGATGTTGACCGACTTCATGTCGTCGCCGAGGCGGAAACTATAATAGCCAGGGTCGGTGTCGTAACGGTCGCCCACATAATGTTCTTTCTTCGGACCGAACACCACGTGCGCCTTATCGCCAAACGCATAATTGCCGTTGAGGACTGCGCAAATGGGTAACGCCCAAAGTTGCTTGTTCAATTCGTCGAGCGTAATCTCATAAAAAGAGTTTACAGGCACACCTGCCGACGTGCGCTCGACAAGCATTGTGTATCGGCCGAATTTCTCAACCGTCACTTTGTTGCCCTTTTTCCCGACAACCGTCACTTTGCCCGACACGACCTTCATCTCTCCTAAGCCACTGGGCCGGGGTTTGTCGGCTGCGCCCACACCATACTGCATCTGTTCCACTATGCGGGTGTCGCTATCATATAATGTGGCGAACGCCGTTGTGCCGCTTGTCCAAATCCGGGCTTCGTTGCGCATGAGGTATTTTAACGTAGGCAATACCTGCCGACGGCTTTTCCGTTGGCTCAAATCAGTTGCCGGCGCTTCGTTGAGCATTTTGTCGATTTCGGCGTTATCTAAATAGCGCACACTGAAGTCCACTTGCTGCGCTTGCAATCCGAATGTCATCATTTCTGCCATCATCAACAGCGATAAAATTATCCGTTTCATGTGATTATTGTTTTGTTTGTGATTACTTATGCTTCTTATGGTTGATTTCCCTCTGCAAATATCCGTCATTTTCGCCACAATTCCAAAATAAAAAAGGATTTTTTCCATATCGACATGTGATGAAGAACCATATCAACATCGACCACCGACTTTCAGAGTATGCCGGCTTCCGACTTTCGCTTCTTTGTCATAAAAAAACACGAGCAGTGCATTTCGAATGGGGTAAACAAGAAAGAGCAGTCTCACGACTACTCTTTCCGCTTAAACCTTTATCTTAATCTAATACTATGAAAAACACACGTGCAAAATTAGCACGCTTTTTTTTTCTGTCAAGCATTTCTCCCAAAAAAAATGATTTTATTAAGTATATTTAACATTTAAGTGCACCATTTTCGCCCATTCATCCCTAAAAATCACCATCAGAACTCCCCCCACATACGCATGTATGTTACTATAATTCGGTTGTTTGACTGTTTATTTACGGACATTTGTTTGTTATGTTTTGAAAAATTTACGTCAAACTCACGTTTTGTCGCAGTTTATTCGGGGATATTTCGGAGACATATCGAAACATTATTGTAACATTACCGCAACATTATTCTAAAGAAAAACATTTTCTTTATCTCGACTGGCTCAAAAATCGGGATTTTTATCTAAATTTGCAGGTTAATCATCGAAAATGACTGAATCTATGGATAAGAAATTCAAACGAACATTAGTGACCACGGCTTTGCCGTATGCCAACGGGCCCGTACATATCGGCCACCTCGCAGGAGTGTATATCCCTGCCGACATATATTGCCGTTACCTCCGGCTGAAAAAGGAGCCGGTGCTGATGATAGGCGGCAGCGACGAACATGGGGTGCCAGTGACAATACGAGCCCGAAAAGAGGGGTGCACGCCTCAGGATGTGGTCGATCGTTACCACTCGCTGATTAAGAAGTCGTTCGACGACTTCGGTATATCGTTCGACGCCTACGGACGCACCACTTCCGCCACCCATCGCCAGCTGGCATCAGAATTTTTCCGCAAACTTTACGACGAGGGCAAATTCGTCAAAATCAAGTCGGACCAGTACTACGACGAGCAGTCGCACGAGTTCCTTACCGACCGCAACATCGAGGGCGAATGTCCGCGCTGTCACAGTCAGGGCGCTTACGGCGACCAGTGTGAACGATGCGGCGCAACTCTTTCGCCCGACGAACTTATCAACCCGAAGAATAAGCTGACGGGCAATCCGCTGGTCAAACGCGCCACAGAGCATTGGTATTTGCCGCTCGACCAATATCAGCCCTGGCTTGAGAAGTGGATTCTCGAAGAGCACAAGGAATGGCGCCAAAATGTCTATGGCCAATGCAAGAGTTGGCTCGATTCAGGTTTGAAGCCCCGCGCCGTCACCCGCGACCTCAACTGGGGAATCCCCGTGCCGGTGGAGGGAGCCGAGGGAAAAGTGCTGTACGTCTGGTTCGACGCGCCAATAGGCTATATTTCCAACACGAAAGAAGCATTCCCCGACGAGTGGGAAACTTGGTGGAAGTCGGCCGACACGCGGCTGATTCATTTCATCGGCAAAGACAACATCGTTTTCCACTGCATCATATTCCCCGTTATGCTCAAGGCCGAGGGCACTTATGTGCTCCCCGACAATGTGCCGAGCAACGAGTTCCTAAATCTCGAGGGAGAAAAAATCTCGACATCGAGGAATTGGGCCGTGTGGCTCCATGAATATCTTAATGACTTCCCCGGCAAGCAGGACGTGCTGCGCTATGTGCTCACTGCCAATGCTCCTGAGACATGCGACAATGATTTCACATGGAAAGGTTTCCAAGTGCGAAACAACAGCGAGCTTGTGGCTATTTACGGCAATTTCGTCAACCGCGCCCTGCAGCTCACAAAGAAATATTTCGATGGGAAAGTGCCCGAACGTGGCAGTCTTGAAGAAATCGACAAAGCGGCTATCGCAGAATTTGTCAATATCAAAGGAGAAATCGAGTCACACCTCGACCAATTCCGCTTCCGCGACGCCCTCAAAGCCGCCATGAACCTCGCCCGCATCGGCAACAAATACCTCGCCGACACCGAGCCGTGGAAAGCCGCCAAAACCGACATGGGCCGCGTGGCTACGATTCTCAACATCTCGCTCCAACTCGTAGCAAACCTCGCCATAGCGTTCGAGCCATTCCTGCCATTCTCTAGCGCCCGCCTACGCAAGATGCTCAACATCGAAACCGCCGATTGGAACGCCCTCGGCAGCCTCGACATCCTTAATGCCGGTTGGCAGCTCGCCGAGCCGGAACTCCTATTCGATAAAATTCCCGACCCCCCAATAGAAGCTCAGCTCGAACGCCTTGCCCGAATCAAAGAGGAAAACCGCCTCGCCGCATGGCAGGCCGAACCGCAAAAGCCCATCGTCGATTTCGACACGTTCTTGAAGTGCGATTTCCGCGTGGGCCGTGTGCTCGAATGTAAGAAGATTCCCAAGTCGGACAAACTTCTCCAGATCCTTATCGACGATGGCATGGAGAAGCGCATCATCGTAAGCGGCATAGCCCACTATTATAACCCCGACGACCTCGTTGGCAAACAGGTGTGCTTCATCGCCAACCTCGCCCCCCGCAAACTCAAGGGCGTGGAATCGCAGGGAATGATTCTCACTGCCGAAAATCCCGATGGAAGCCTCGTGCTGATTACGCCGGGCGGCGACGTGGTTCCGGGCTCCCAAATCAAATAATTACTCTGTCTATAGCCCAGAACAAGTTTAACTGCGAGCTGTCATGAAAAAGAATAAAAAGCCACAAATCCTGATTATCTACACGGGTGGCACGATAGGCATGATTGAGGACGAGGAGAGCCGCAAGCTCCTTCCGTTCGACTTTTCGCATCTCATCGACAATGTGCCTAAAATCAAGATGCTCGACTATGTGATTGACAATATCCAGTTCGACCCGCCCATCGACTCGTCGGAGATGAATCCCGCCCACTGGGTGGAGATAGCCCGTGCCATCGACGACAATTATGAGATTTACGACGGCTTCGTCGTGCTCCACGGCACCGACACGATGGCCTACACCGCGTCGGCTTTGTCGTATATGCTCGGTAATCTTTCCAAACCGGTGATAATCACCGGCTCGCAGCTGCCGATTGGCGAAGTGCGCACCGACGGGGAGGAGAATCTTATCACCGCCCTGCAGATTGCCGCCGCACGCGAAATCAACGGCCAGCCGATGGTGCAGGAGGTGGCGATTCTTTTCGAGGACTACCTTTGGCGCGGCAACCGAGCCACAAAGATGAGCTCCGACAATTTCAACGCCTTCAAGAGCAACAACTATCCGTCGTTGGCGAAAATTGGGCTTGGCATCCACTTCAACGATGAAGCGCTTCGCCGAGTGCCAGTGCGCCGTCGATTGCAGGTGCAGTATAGTCTTGACACTTCGGTGATGTTCCTCACCATTTTCCCGGGAATCTCACGAGATGTGGTCCATCATTGCCTGACCGCGCCAGGCGTGAAGGGCGTGGTGATGAAGACTTTCGGCGCGGGCAACGCATTCAGCGACGGTTGGTTTATCGACGAGATAAAGTCGGCTGTCGAACGAGGCGTGGTGTTGGTTAATGTCAGCCAATGCATAAGCGGCGGCGTGGGGTCGTCGCGCTATCCTTCGGGCGAATTACTGACGCAGGCGGGGGTGGTTTTCGGCCACGACATCACCGACGAGGCGGCCATCACGAAACTGATGTTCCTCTTCGGTCAGGGGTTGTCATCCACGGCCGTGCGCTACGCCATGGAGTATCCCATCGCGGGCGAGATGACCGTGTAGCGCCCGCCGTTTGTGGCGCGGGAAGGCGTCGCCGGCGGTTGTTTTGCACAATGCGGCTTATGCCTTGCGCTTTTTGGGGATTCGCTTGGCGGCAGAGATTGCGCCGGTGGGACACACAAGAAGGCAGAGGTGGCAGCCTACGCATTTGTTACCGAGTATTTGCGGCCGACGTTCATCGTCGAAAGCGATGGCCTGATGTCCGCCGTCGGAGCAGGAAATTGCGCATCGTCCGCATCCCACGCATTTTTCGCGGTCAATCTTCGGAAAAACCATCGAGTCGCGGTCAAGATCGCGCGGCCTTACGAAATTTGGCAGTTCCTCGCCCACGATTTCGTCGAGGCTGTTGATTCCGCGGTCGGCGAGGTGGAGTTGGAGTCCCAGAATAAGGTCGTCGATAATGCGGTAGCCGTATTGCATGACGGCGGTGCACACTTGCAGGTTTCGGCATCCGAGCTGGAGGAATTCCAGCGCGTCGCGCCACGTTTCGATGCCGCCGATTCCGCTGATCTGAATATTCTTCAAAACCGGGTTTTTCGCCAATTCCAGGATAAAACGTTGTGCGATAGGCTTGACCGCACGACCCGACAGACCGGAGACGGTCTTTCGCCCGGACACATCGCCTCGGCTGCGCATGGTCACGCTTTTTATGGTGTTGATTGCGCTGATACTGTTGGCTCCCGCAAAATAGGCTCCCATGGCTGGATTGCTCATTAGGGTGATGTTGGGGGTCATTTTGGCGATGACGGGAATGTTGACGGAGCGTTTGACGTAGGCCGTATAGAATGTGACGAGTTCGGGATTCTGACCGACATCGCTGCCCATTCCGGCTATACGCATCTGTGGGCAGGAAAAATTGAGTTCGATGGCATCGACACCGGCTTTTTCCACCATTTTGGCGAGGTCGATCCATTCTTGTTCGGTAGAGCCCATTATTGAAGCCACGACAACCTTCGATGGGTAATCGCGTTTCAATCGGCTGAGAATTTCAATATCGACATCCACTTGGTTTTCACTCAGTTGTTCCATATTGCGCAGGGCGATGAAGTCGCCTTTGACGCCTTCGCGGTTCACGACGTCGAAACGCGGCGACACTTCGTTGATTTCGCCCATGCAAATTGTTTTGTAAAAGACTCCTGCCCAGCCGGCGTCGAAAGCACGAGCCACCATCTCGTAGTTGGTGCAGACGGCCGAAGAGGCAAGGAAGAAAGGATTCTCGCATCGGATGCCGCAATAGTCGATTTCAAGGCTTGGAAGGTTCACATCGGCAGATTCGGAATGTGGGAGTTGTGCGAACATTTCGCTGATACGGATTGGCCTGTCGAAATGAATGCATGCATTTTGGGCAGCGGCCAGACTTTCGCCGTCGCAGTTGTCAATCCATCGGTGTGCCGCTTGGACGTTGTCGAAGCGAATGGCGCGAATGGCGCGGGCCACGTCGGCATTCGGGCAGGCTTTTGAACATGGGGCATCGACGCATAGCAGGCATCTTGCCGCCTCTTCGTTAATGTTGAGATTGTGTTTCATTGAGAATGTATAGGGGATTTATATGTATTGCCTTTCAGAAAATTCAGAAAGGAGAATTATTAATACCATGTGACGCCGTTCGAGAGCGACGAACGTTTGTCGTATTTGAGGTCCTGCAGGATTGAGGACTTCACTGCTATGTGGAAGTTGTAGGATTTGTAGGGCCCCACGGGCACGAAACTGGCGCGCATCGTGAAGCAGTGCATATCGCGCGAGATGTTGCAGTTCATGTAAGCCAGCCGGTGGGTGTCGAAATTATACGACGCCGAAAATCCGAAGTTCCATCCTTTGGCAGGTCGGATATTGCCGGAAAAACTGAGATTTTGAGTGAATTTGCCTTTATACTCAAGCTTTGACTTGTCAAACTCGCCGTAACCGTAGTTGATGGAGTAGTTCACCGTGACATTCCACGGCACCGACCATTTTGCGTAGCCGTCGGCGTCGTAGGCTGTCGATTCCGCCTCTTTGTCGTGGTGGTCCGGACCCGCGCCGAAATCGGCGTCGGTCATGTCGCCGTTGGCGGGCTCTATTTCTGTGCCTGCGGTGTCGGTTTTTTTGTTTTTCCGCCTGAATGTGTCGTTGTTAAATGTGTAGGAGAAGGATGTGCCGGTCGATGAGAGCCGGCCTATTCCCTTACCGGCCTTCCACCGCGGGATGTTGACTCTCACGGGGTTGCCGTATTCGTTAAGCTGATAAGTATAGGTGTCCCATGTGGCCGATAGGTTGAGGTTGAAGCCTTTGGTCAGCCTTAGGAGGAGCGATGTGTTGAGGTTGCTCCAGTTGAGGGAGTCGGCGGCGAAGTTGTAGCTTTCGGAGAGGGAGAGGTTTTCGATAAGCGAAATTTTCTTTTCGCCGATTGAGTCGTTGTCTGTCTTGACTTTCATTTCTACGTTGTTGGAAAGCGAAAGGCTCACCACACCCGACTTTCCGGCCCCTGGAACTCCGAAAAGGGCATTCGGAAAGTAGGAGTATTTCCGTTCGACGGTCTGCCCGCTGGCGTTGACGTAGGAATAGTGCCCGTAGTAGCCGAAGAAGTCGCTCCCGAAGTCGGGCGAACCGCTGAACGATAGCGACGGGGTCATTACGTGGCGTATCATTTTCACTTTCTTCCCCAAAAATGGCAGAGGTGTGAAGAATCCGTAGATTTTCGTGTCGAGCGAAACTGAGGCGGAGAAGTCCCAGACGTTGTAGAAACTGTAGGTCGTGTCGCACACTTCGGCCGATGCGCCGGGATCCCATTGACGCTTCACTTTTGTCGTGTACATTCGGTCGGTCAGGGTGACCGACGGGGTGAGGTTGAAGTATTTGAAGAGGCTGAAAGTGGCGGAAATGGGGACGGTGTGTTTCATTCCGTTTCGCCAGTCTTTAATGAGGCTCTTCTTGAGAAACACGTTCTGTTTGGCCGTCAATGAGTTTTGGAGCTGCCCGTTGTAGGAGAGTCGGATTTTCTCATACCATTTTTCGTCGCCCACGGCGCGTTTGCGCTTGAATGGGAACACATGCGACATCGAGATGGTCACGTTCGGGAACGACACCGTAAGGGTGGAGTCCTGTGTGCGTTGCGAAATGTTGGCGGTGGTTGAAAGCGACCATTTCGACTGCGGGAAGCGGTAGGTCATGTTGATTGACGACGACTTGGTGTTCTCGGTGAATCCGCTGTTGTAGCGGCTATTGAGGTCGTTGCGCGAATACCCCGAAGTGGAGAAGTTGACAGACGACGAGAAACTCATGTTCGGGTTCGCTTTCGAATCCTGCGAGTGGCTCCAAAGCACCTGGAAGTTGGTCAGGTTGGAGTAGTCGGCGTCGCCTTTGTCGCCATAAATCGTTTTAAGGAAACTGACGTTGAAGCTGCCGGAGTAACGGTAGCGTTTGACGTAGGTGGAGCGGGCCTGAACTCCCCACGAGCCACGGGTGTAGATCTCGCCGGTGAGGGCGAGGTCGATGTTGTCGTTGATGGCGAAGTAGTAGCCGCCGTCCTTGAGGTAGAAGCCACGCTGGTAGTCGTCGCCGAAAGTGGGGAAAATCACGCCCGAGGAGTATTTCTCATTGAAAGGAAAATAGCCGAACGGCACGGCGAGGGGCAGCGGCAGATCTTCAAGGACGAGGTAGGCCGGACCGGTGACTATGTCCTTCTTGGGGCGCACTTTGGCTTTGGTGAGCTGGAAATAGAAGTGGGGATGCTCGTGGTTGGAGCAAGTGGTGTAGCGTCCGTTGGCGAGGAAGTAGTCGTCGTTTTCCATTTTCTTGGTGACGCCGCCGGTGAGGTAGCCTTCGCCCTGTTCGGTGATGAGGTCGGTGAGATAGCCGCGCTGGTTCTTGAAGTTGTAGCTCATCTCTTTCGACTGGTATTCGCCGCTTTTGTCCTTGAAAACGGGCGTTGACTGGGGCTTGCCGACGGAGTCGAGCACGCCGGCGGCGTGGACGATGCTTCGGTCCATGTCCATTTCCACCATTCCCGACTTGAGGTTGATATCGCCGTAAGTGATTTCGCCGTTGCCATACATGTAGGCGTTTGATTTGCCCACGAGGATCATCGAGTCTTTGGCGGAAAACTGCACGGGATTGTCCAAATCGACTTTTTCGCGGCGCAGTCGGCTACGGACGGAGTCGATGGTCAGCGGCTTTCGGGCGAGAAGAGCGGCGGTGTCGAGCGGCGCGGAATCGCGTACGGCTATGCTGAAGTCGCGCAAGGAGATGCTGTCGGCGTCGACCGAACGACGCACCGGACTTTGCGAAGCCCCGTGCCGCTGTATTTGCGAGTGAGTTAATCCGCTGCCAAACAGAGCGAAAACCAACGCCAATAATATGTAAACCGAAGTCCTTTTCAACTTTGAGCCTATTTGGGCACAAAATTACAAAAAAATCGCCACTCTCCACCCGCTCCCGCGTTAAATAATGTTCATCGCCCGCTTCGGCCGCATCTTCGGCGCATTTTCGACGCATCTTCGGCCACATCTGTCAGGCGTTTAATCCACAATGTCATCGGGGATTGCCGGCGTGTCGGCGTAAGGCTGTTGAGCGCCTCAGTCCTGAGCAGTGTGAGTTGTTATTTGGACTGGGGAACAGGTAATATGTATATGTCCTGACGTCGTGGCATTTTTTTGTTTTTGCTTTTTATTGTCGCCATCCGAAGGCTATTCTGTAGCATTCGGCCAAAGGCGTTATGCTCGCATAAACAGGACTTGAGCGAATGGCTCAGAATGGCTCATAGAGCCAGCTGCACTTCCAAGTGTTTTTATTGTTTTTGTTTATTCGACGGCACAGGTTTATGCAAGTGATCCGATAAATTCGTGAGAATTCATGTTAAAGACTTCCGCGGAGCCAATTTTGCATTATGCATTGTGCATTAAAACAATTGGGTCGAGTGCCGATGGCTTCGCCACCGCGGGCTGCCTTTCAGGCAACATCCGCTTCGTCATCTCCCCGAGCCACTTCGTGGGTTCCTAATTTCTAACTCCTAACTCCTAATTATGCATTGTGCATTGTGCACTATGAATTATGCATTAACACAATCCCCAACTCCTAATTTTTTTTATTTTCCTCATATATTTGTGAAATTTTCAAAAAATTAATAACTTTGCAACGAGATGCGCCAGTGCGTCTCGACAATTAGATTATATGGCGTAGAGTCGTCATCGGCCGCCGAGGATTCGCTCCTCATTGGTCAAGCCCTGTTTTAGCGAATGACGTCGTTCTGAGACGGGCTTTAATCGAATTTTCTCAAAACGGAAGCGTTTTGTTTTTTATCCTTGCCAAAGAAAATCGCCAATTTTCAAACTTTAAGGAAGACTGTTGCCGTCATTATTTGTCGGTAATGTCGGACGTATAGAAGGATACAGCAATTTCGCGCCGAAGCTTGCTATAAAAACCCACCCTACGAAATCTTTGGGGTGCTGGCATAGTGTAGTCAAGCGTAGGGTGGGTGCTGCTTATTTCTATACAGGTTTCTGGCGATACCTTTTGGCAGATAAGTAGACAAACTGTATCCCTACGCTTTC
>CADBML010000004.1 GCA_902795825.1 uncultured Bacteroidales bacterium | reverse complement strand
TGAACTCTGCTCGAACTACAACTGAACTCTGCTCGAACTACAACTGAACTCGCTGAAACGATTACGGCGACAACGTTTTTTGGGAAATACGATTTTTTTTCGTATTTTCGCAGACCGATAAGTTTTTTTACGCAATACTCAAATTCCATCACTCAACGAAATGACATCATTCGCCGAAAAATGCTTTGACATCTTCGCACGCACTACCGCCGACTACCACATAGCCGACGACATCGACGCGCCCTTTGCCAACCCCTACGAAAAAGGGAGCATCGAACACACGCTTGCGGCGAAAAACCATATCGATGCCGTCCAATGGCATCTCGAGGACATCATCCGCGACGAAAACATCGACCCCGTGGAGGCTCTCGCGCTTAAACGTCGCATCGACCGCTCCAACCAAGAGCGCACCGACATGGTGGAAGACATCGACACCTACTTCCGCGAGAAATACGCCGCCGTCAAGCCATTGCCGTCGGCCAGGCTTAACACCGAAAGCCCCGCATGGGCCCTCGACCGGCTGTCGATTTTAGCTCTCAAAATCTATCACATGAGAGCCGAAGCCGACCGCGACAACGCCGACGACGCCCACCGCGCCAAATGCCGCGCTAAACTCAGCGTGCTCCTCGAGCAACGCGCCGACCTCACCCAAGCCATCGACTACCTGCTCGACGACATCGCCGCCGGCAGGATATACATGAAAGTGTATCGGCAGATGAAAATGTATAACGACCCCGACACCAACCCCGTGCTTTACTCTTCAAAAAAATAGACCGCCATGCCGCGCGCGACAATCGACACAAACACCGTGCTCGTGTGCCGTTTCTCGGCCCTCGGCGATGTGGCCATGACAATCCCCATTGTCTATAGCGCCGCCGTCGAGAATCCAAAGATGCGGTTTGTCGTGCTGACAAAGAAAGCCGTAACCGGCATTTTCCTCAACGCCCCGTCGAATGTGGAAGTGGTGGGCATCGACCTGAAGGACACCCGCTACAAAGGAGCGGCAGGCATTTGCAGACTTTACAACGATATCCGACGACGCTACGGTTTCGGCCGGTTTGCCGACCTCCATTCCGTGCTCCGCTCTCGGCTGTTCGGCGCTTTTTGCCGCTTAGGGGGGATACGCACAGCTCGCATCGACAAGGGGCGCGGTGAAAAGCGGGCCCTCACTCGCCATACGGGCAAGAGCGTGCAGCCCCTCCGCTCTGGGTTCGACCGTTATTCGCAAGTGTTCGCCTCGCTCGGCATCGCCGTCGGTAACAATTTCACCCGACTGATTCCCCCCGCCAAACCTGAAGCATATGCGCCAGTGGCAGAGGCAAAAAAAGAGGGAGAACGATGGATAGGCATCGCTCCTTTCGCCGCCCACGAGGGAAAAATCTACCCCTTGGAAATGATGCGAGAGGTGGTCAATCACTTTGCTTCGCTCGACTCGACGAAGGTGTTTCTCTTTGGCGGCGGCAAAGGCGAAGAGAACGTGCTCGACGACTGGGCCGACGGCAACGACAACGTGGTTTCCCTCGCCGGCCGGCGAGCGGGTTTTGCCGTTGAGTTGGCTGTGCAGAGCGTACTCGATGTGATGCTGTCGATGGACTCGGCGAATATGCATCTGGCATCGCTAGTCGGCACCCGCGTGGTCAGTGTGTGGGGAGCCACCCACCCCTACTGCGGATTCGGAGGTTGGCGGCAACCAGCCGAAAACGCCATGGGACTGGCCCTCGACTGCCGCCCGTGCTCCGTCTATGGCAACAAGCCGTGCCGTCGCGGCGACTACTTCTGCCTCAGCGGTATAAAACCGCAAATGATTATCGACAAAATAACGACCCTGATATATGGATGAATTCGACATTCGCGCGGCCCAAGGCGGGCGCGACAGCGACAAGGACATCGAGAAAGCCCTGCGCCCCCTCGAGTTTGACTCTTTCGCCGGACAGGACAAGATTATAGAAAACCTGCGGGTGTTTGTGGCAGCGGCACGCCAGCGCGGCGAAGCCCTCGACCACACGCTCTTCCACGGCCCTCCAGGATTGGGGAAAACCACCCTTTCGGGAATCATCGCCAACGAGCTTGGTGTGGGCATGAAGGTCACCTCCGGTCCCGTGCTCGACAAACCCGGCGACTTGGCCGGCATCCTCACCTCGCTGGAGCGCAACGATGTGCTTTTCATCGACGAAATCCACCGCCTCAGCCCTATCGTCGAGGAATATCTCTACTCGGCGATGGAGGACTACCGCATCGACATCACCATCGACAAGGGTCCAGGCGCCCGCTCGGTGCAACTCAATTTGGAGCCGTTCACCCTCATCGGCGCCACCACCCGCAGCGGACTGCTGACATCACCTCTCCGCGCGCGCTTCGGAATCAACTGTCACCTCGAATATTACGACCACGAAGTGCTTCAGGGCATCGTGCTCCGCTCCGCACGCCTGCTCGGAGTGAGATGCACTTCGCAGGCCGCCACTGAAATAGCCCTCCGCAGCCGCGGCACCCCACGAATAGCCAACGCCTTGCTGAGGCGCGTACGCGACTTCGCGCAAGTGAAAGGCTCGGGCGTGGTGGAAATCGACATCACCCGCTACGCCCTTGAAGCCCTCAACATCGACCGCTACGGCCTCGACGAAATCGACAACAAGCTGCTATCGACCATCATCACCAAATTCAAAGGCGGCCCGGTGGGCCTCTCGACAATAGCATCCGCCCTCAGCGAAGACCCCGGCACTATCGAGGAAGTTTATGAGCCTTTCCTCATCAAGGAAGGTTTCATTAAGCGCACCCCACGCGGACGGGAAGCCACCGACCTCGCCTTCCGGCATCTCGGATTCCACCGCTTCCAGGAAGGCAGCCTCTTCAATGACGACCGAGAATAGCCGCCCATTTCACCGACACTACATTATTTTCTCATCACTACACTATCTCTCATTATGCGGGGAAAAAAATCCAAGAGCACAGCTCCAACCGGACAAGACTTCGGCAACTTTAAATTCAAAGTTGCCGAAGTCGATGATTTGCCCGTCAACGGCGAAATACTGATTACGCCCGACCTCGTCATCTGTCTGAATCTCAGCGGACAGCTTCGTGTGGAATACGATTTGCGGCCGTCCACATTCTTGCCCGGACAGGTCACAGTCGTATTGCCAAACCATCCTCTGATAGGGATAGAGACTTCGGCCGACTATCGTGCTTTAAAGCTCAACATTTCCTACGAATTCTTCACCGAACTTAAGTCGAAGCATCTTTCGCTATCATTTATCCGCTACCGGTCCAATCCCTGCTGCACCCTTACCAATGAGCAAGCCTCGGCTTTGGAAAATGCGATCCGACTGCTCGACCAATTCGACTCCCTCCAGATTCCCGACAAAGATTCGCTGACATTAAAGGCTATCGAGGTCATCACATCGCTCATCGACGGCTTTTTCACACAAAACAACCCCTCCGAAAAGGTCAGGCAAAACAACAACGAGCGAATATTCGACCGTTTCTACACTCATTTGACCGAAAACTACGCCTCGCAGCGGGAGATAAAATTCTATGCCCGTAAATGCGGCCTGACACCAAAGTATTTCGCAGGAATCATCAAAGAAGAGACCGGAACGTCGGCATCGCAATGGATTTCAAATTTCGTGACACTCAAGGCGAAATCCCTCCTTTCCTACCGCAACGACCTCTCCATAAAGCAGGTGGCGGTCGAGCTTGGCTTTTCCGACCAGACATCGTTCAGCCGCTATTTCCACCGATGCATGGGTATTTCGCCCTCCGACTACCGCAAGTCGCGCCGCGACACAAAACAGCCACAGTAAGCCGGATTATTCATAGCCCGGCAAAGCCTGCAAAAACTACCCGAGCCGTCCGAGAAGGCCCAAGCCGTTCGAGCCACCCCCTTGCCAGAGGAGGATTTTCGCTCCGCGGGAGTCGAATGGGGATAACTTGTTTTTGCAGGTGTGCTATTTTTTTGCTAATTTTTTTGCCTGTTGTTAAACCTTTTCGTAGAAACGGTGTCATATACTGGAAAAATATTGGCATTTTATGACAAAAGACATATTCAAACGCTTGTCGATAGCGCTCGCACTGACATTTTCGATGTCGGCGCAGGCGGCTGTCGTACGCGGCGCAGTAGTAGATTCCAATGGCGAACCGCTCATCGACGCCTCGGTGCGGCTTCTGACGCTTCCCGACAGCACCGCGGTGAAAGGCGTTGTCACCAACGACAGCGGACGTTTTTCGATTAACAACGTCAAATCAGGCAAATATGTGCTGAAAGTGGCCTACGTCGGCTATAACACACTTTTGAAAAATGTGACCGTCGGCAATGACGACCTGCGTGTGGGCCGCCTCACCATGAGCGAGACCTCTTACGCCCTTAAGGAAGCAACCGTCTCGGCGCGACGCACGGAAATCAAGGTGAGCGAAGACACCGTCGAGTTCAACGCCGACTCCTACCACACCCAGCCCAACGCCGTGGTGGAAGACCTGCTGAAACGCCTCCCGGGCGTTGAAGTCAGCAACGAGGGAAAAATCACCGCCAACGGCAAAGAAGTGAGCAAAATTCTCCTCGACGGAAAAGAATTTTTCGCCGACGACCCGAAGGTGGCCTCGAAAAACCTTCCGGCAAACATGATTGACAAGCTCCAAGTGGTTGACCGCAAGAGCGACCTCGCGAGGCTCACCGGCGTAGATGACGGCGAAGACGAGACCGTAATCAACCTCACCGTAAAAAAAGGGATGAACAACGGCTGGTTCGGAACAATCAAGGGCGGTTACGGCACCGACAAACGCTACGACACATCGTTCAACGTCAACCGATTCTGGAATGGCAACCAAATCACCTTCATCGGCGGAGCCAACAACATCAACGAACTGGGATTCACCGACTCCAACGGTGGTCGTTTCCGTCGTTTCGGAGGCAACAACGGCATCGACACCTCGCAGGCGTTCGGCGTCAACTTCAATGTGGGCAAAGAGGAGATTATCCGCGTGGGGGGCGACGTGATGTACTCCCACAACGACCGCAAGACCGTCCAACGGCAAAACCGTCAGTATCTCTTCGACGACTCGACATCCTTCCTCAACAGCGACAAAAACGCGCGCGACCGCGGACACAACCTCCGCGCCGACTTCCGGGTGCAATGGAATCCCGACTCGTTCAACGTGTTCGACTTTCAACCGTCGTTCTCTTTCAACGCCAACAACTCCGAAAGCCGCGAATATTCTGAGACTCTCGCCGGCGACAAAGCCCGCTCGCTCGTGACACGAAGCCTCAATCTCAACGACAGCAAAGGCAAGTCGTACGAATTGGGTGGCCGCCTGATTTACAGCCACAAATTCCGCAACCACCCGGGACGCAGCTTCTCCGTCCACGCCAACTACAGATTCTCCGACGTCAATGAAGACGACAACACCATTTCCTACAACCGATTCTTCCGAATCACCGACTCCGATGAGGACTATGCCCAATACACCGACAACCACACATGGTCGAACTCCATCAACTCGCGCCTGACATGGACTGAACCCCTCGGAAATGTCAAAAACGGACGATTCCTCACAATCGCCTACAGCATTAACCGCCGGTGGAACAATGCCGACAAGATGGTTTACGACCGCGGTTTCCTTGACCCCGAAGGCGAAGACTATCCCCCAGTAGATTATTCCACGCTGACCCTCAACGACGAACTCACCAACCGCTACCGCAACACATTCACCACTCAAAGGTATCAAATCGGGTTCAAACAGGTCAGGAAATCCTACACCATCGACTTGGGCGTCGCCGCCGTGCCGTCGTCGTCGAAAAGCGAGAACCTCACCAATGCGGAAAAATCGCTGTCAACAAGCACCTTCAACATCTCGCCTTACCTACGCTACCGCTATAAGCTCGGCCGCTCCACCAACCTTAACATCGACTACCGCAGCCGCTCCAGTCAGCCCTCTATCAGTCAGTTGCAACCGGTGGAGGACAAGTCGGACCCCCTGAGGATTGTTGTCGGTAATCCAAACCTGAAGCCAACTTTCACCCACAGCGTCCGCGCACGGTTCTCCGACTTCAACATGAACTCGCAACGCTCGATAATGGCTTTTCTCGACGGAAATTACGCCCAAAACAGCATCGTATCCAAAACAACCTACGACTCCGAAACCGGCGGACAGCGCACAACCTACGTCAACGAAAACGGCATTTTCAACCTCATGGGCGCTTGCATGGTGTCGTTCCCGCTCAAAAACCGCAACTGGCAGTTCACCAACCATTTCTTTGGCCGGTACAGCTCTACTGTGGGTTACAACAACGCCAACCGTAACCGCACCAACACCGTCAACTTGAATTTCGGGCCCGGCATCGCATTCCGCCCCGACAACTTCCAGTTTGAATTCCGACCGACCTACTCGCTCCAAGCCACTAAAAGCGAACTGAAACTCAGCGGAAACTCAACAGTCCACACTTATGGAGCCATGCTGAACGCATCCTACTACACCGGCTTCGGCCTTTCAATCGACACCGACCTGCGCTTCTCAGGCTCTCACGGCTACACCTCAGGCTACAACACCAACCAATGGATGTGGAACGCGTCAGTTTCGCAACAACTTCTGCGCGACAAGTCGCTTACCGTGGCGCTCAAAGTGTATGACCTGCTCCAGCAGAACAAGAATATACAACGCTCCGTGACCGCCAACTACATCGACGACACTGAGTACAATTCCCTCACCCGCTACTTTATGTTGACCATTTCCTATCGTTTCAACACGTTCGGAAAGGGCAACGAGCCCGAATTGCGCAACGACGGGCCAGGCCGTTTCGGCGGCCCCGGCGGTCCTCCTCGCGGTCGAGGCAGCATGGGCGGCCCCCCGCCCGGCGGCGGAAGGAGATTCTAAAATTCCACGCTCCACACGTCACAAAATACAGCAATATAAAACATAATTTCCCGGGTCGGGTCGCTGTTGCGAAACAACGGCCCGACATTTTTTACGCTCCAAGCCACGGCAAAACTGTTAAAAATGGCAGTTTATTCACATTAACATTGTTAAAAATGGGACAGGTGGCAAAAAAACGCAAAAAACGTGTGGGAAAGTCGGCAAAAAAGAGTTAAATTTGTGGGCTATATCCACTTGTCGGCATCTCGCAATGGCGAATTGCCGGCGGGGGGATGGGCATGAAAAAACGAATTGTTAACCGTTAAAACGAAGATTTAACCAAAGCAAGGACAAACAAAATTTTAAATAACTTATTGTATAACCAAACATTATTTGCATGAAGAACATTTGTTTACAAATGAATCGGAAAGGACTGCTGGCAGTGGTCATGACGCTCTGCCTCGCATTCCCGGCTCTCGCGCAAAACATCACAGTGCAAGGAATTGTCACTGACAGCGAAGGAGAGCCCCTGCCTGGAGCTTCCGTGAAAGTGCAGGGCACGACGATCGGCGTAACAACCGACTTCGACGGTGCCTACCGCTTTGAGGTAAGCCCCAACGCCACTCTCGTGGTCAATTATGTTGGTTTCAACCCGCAAACCGTAGAGGTTAACGGGCGCACAACCATCAATATCGTGCTCAGCGAATCCGATGTGCTTCTCAACGAAGTCGTCGCCATCGGCTACGGTACGGTCAAGAAATCCGACGCCACAGGTTCGGTAGCGATTGTCAAGCCCGACGAAATCAAAGCCGGCTTGTCAACCTCCACACAGGACCTTCTCGTCGGAGCCAGCCCTGGTGTCGTTGTCACCGGAAGTGGCGACCCCAAAGGCGGTGCGGCAATCCGCATCCGCGGTGGCTCATCGCTCAGCGCAAGCAACGAACCTCTCGTCGTGATTGACGGCGTGCCTTCCTATTCGACCGACATCAGCGTAAACGGCATGAACGCGATGCAGATGATCGCTCCCGACAACATCGAATCAATCTCCATTCTTCGCGACGCTTCGGCAACCGCCATCTATGGTAGCCGCGCTTCGAACGGTGTCATTCTCATCACCACCAAGAAGGGTCAGTCGGGCAAGCCGCAGATCAACTTCTCGGCCAACATGCACGTCAACACCCCGCGCAACACCCTCAACCTGATGAACGGCGACCAATTCCGTAACGCCGTGACCAACCTTGTCGGCACCGACGCCGCAATCGCGCAGCTCGGCACAGCCAACACCAACTGGCAGCGTGAGGTGCTCCGCACGTCGATCTCGCACGACTACAACCTCTCAATCGGCGGAACAGCCAAGTTCCTCCCCTACCGCGTGTCGTTAGGATTCAACGAGGCCAACGGTATTCTCCGCACATCGAAGATGGACCGCTCAGTGGCCGGATTGAGCCTGACCCCGAAATTCTTCGGAGGACTTCTCCAAGTCACAGCCAACGTCAAGGGCGCATACGTCTATAACCGCGACGCCGACACCGGCGCCATCGGAGCAGCCACGGCTTTCAACCCGACGCTTCCCGTGCTCTCCAACTATCCCACAGTTGTGGGCGGCGACTTCCGTCCGGGTCAGTACAACACAGCCAACGGCATCTACAACGGATATACTAACGTCATCGCCGGCGACGGCCAAATCAACAGCCAAGCCGCGCTCAACCCCGTCCAGATGCTTCTCGACCGCCGCAACATCAGCGAAGCTTATTCGTCGAACGGCAACCTCCAAATCGACTACGCTCTCCACTTCCTCCCCGACCTTCACCTCAACCTGAACCTCGGCTACGAAGTGTCGAAGTCGAAAACCAACGACGTCACCCGCCAGAACTCAGCAATGGCCTGGCGCAACAACTACAAGGACGGCGCAGGCTACTACCGCGACCGCTATGAGCTCAGCCGTAACACCCTCCTCGATTTCTATGCCAACTACAAGAAAGAGGTCGAATCAATCAAATCGACATTCGACGTGACCGCCGGTTACTCTTGGCAGCGCATGGACTACCACGGAAACGAAGCCACCTACATCAACACCATCGGTTACGAAAACTCTTGGTCGGGCGAAAACTCCGTGTATCGTGACGGCGTCTATTACCTCACCCCCACCTACGACACAGTCGATCACCTGTTGAAGACTTACAACAACGTCGATGTGAACCATTGGGGCTGGAACCAGCTGAACCTCGAATCGTTCTTCGGACGTTTGAACTACGACTATAACAACATCCTCCTCCTCACCGGTACGGTCCGTGCCGACGCTTCGTCGCGCTACAGCAAGGACAACCGCTGGGGTATCTTCCCCGCAGCGGCTCTCGCTTGGAAGATTTCGAACATGAACTTCTTCGAAGGCGCACGCAAAGTGGTCAACGACCTCAAGCTCCGTCTCGGTTGGGGTATCACAGGTCAGCAGGCTGTCGGCGGTTACTATCCCGCAATCGCCGTTTACACTATTTCGCACAAGCCCGGTCTCTACCCGAGCCCCAGCGGCGACGGCACATGGATCGAGCCTCTCTATCCTAATGGCTACAACGAAAAACTGAAGTGGGAATCAACCACCACTTACAACGCCGGTCTTGACTTCGGCTTACTCAACAACCGCATCACCGGTAGCATCGATTACTACTTCCGCGAAACCACCGACCTTCTGGCCTACACCCCCGTTGCAGGTTTCTCAACCACCAACTACCTTGACCAGAACATCGGTAACCTTCGCAACTACGGTATTGAAGGTATAATCAACGCCAACATCATCGACAACCGCGACTTCAAGTGGACAACAGGCGTGAACGTGGCATGGAACCGCAACTACATCCATGAGCTCACAGCCGTCACCACCGAAATCCCTGCAGCAGGCACCCCCTCGGGTATCGGCCAGAACCTCCAGTCGCACATCGTCGGCCAGCCGGCATTCACATTCCGTGTGTATCAACAAGTTTACGACGCCAACGGCAACCCGATTCCCGGACAATACGTTGACCAGAACGCCGACGGCAAAATCGACGAAAAGGACCTCATCAACTACCACTCGCGCGACCCGAAAATCACAGCTTCTTGGAACAACACCTTCTCGTTCCGCAACTGGGACCTCGGCATCTCGCTCCGCGCCAACTTCGGCAACTACGTTTATAACGGTCCGAAGTACGACCGCACAGGTATTGACCGCGTTGACAGCTACGGCCTGAACAACCTGCTCAACGACACATATCTCTTCTCCAGCACCGACGCCGGCCTGCTCATCTCCGACTACTTCGTCGAGAACGCAAGCTTCGTTCGCTGCGACAATATCACCCTCGGCTACACTTGGCCGAAACTGTTCGACTCGATGCGCCTCCGCGTGTTCGGCGCCGTCCAGAATCCCTTCGTAATCACCAAGTACACAGGCCTCGATCCTGAAGTGTTCTCCGGAATCGACTCCAACGTCTATCCGCGTCCCATCACTTTCTCGCTTGGTCTTGTAGCTAATTTCTAATCAATTTAATGTTTTAGAATTATGAAGAAATTCAATAAATTATTCCTCACTCTTGGATTAGTGGCGGCATTCGGCCTTTCTTCCTGCATCAACGACCTTGATCAGGTTCCCAAAGACCAAAACTCGCTGACAGCTGAAAAATTCAAAGAAGATCCTGAGGGCTATATGAACGCCGTTCTCGCAGAATGTTATCTCTCATTCGCCACAACCGGCACAGGCGGCGCAAGCGGTTCGGCCAACATCCAAGGTTTCGACGGCGGTATGGGCACATTCCAGCGCGCCGTGTTCAACCTTAACGAAATCCCCACCGACGAAGCCGACTGGCTCTCAGTCAGCGACTCCCACATGAACGCATCGGTCCAATACTGTGTGTTCCCCGCAAACAACGCTTGTATCTACGGCACATATTCGCGCCTTACCATCAACGCCTCAGTTTGCAACGAATTTATCCGCACCGTGCAGAACGGCAAATTCGGGCTTCCTGAAGAGCTTAAGGAGAAGGCTGAAAACTACTGCAACCAAGCCCGCGTGCTCCGCTCGCTCGCTTATTTCTATCTCATCGACCTCTTCGGAAACGTTCCCTACGCCGACGAGACCCTCGCAGCAGGTGCTGTTCCCCCGCAATACACCCGCGCCGAAGCCTACGCCAAAGTCGTGGCCGACCTTGAAGCTGCTTCCGCCGCTCTTCCCGACGCAGAACCTGCTTACGGCTATGTCGGAAAAGACGCTGCCGACGCTCTTCTCGCCAAGTTCTACCTCAACGCAGGCGTGTTCACAGGCACTCCCCAATATCAGAAATGCTGGGACAAATGCCAAGAAATCATCAAGCGCCACCAAGGCGGAGGTTTCGAAGGCTCAGGACTTGCCAAAAGCTACACCGGCCTCTTTGCCGCCAACAACGACAAATATGCCGCCGGAGGCTCCAACAAGGCTGAAAACGAACTTATCTGGATTATCCCCTGCGACGGCGAGAACCTCACCTCCTATGCAGGCTCATCGTTCCTCATCAATGCTTGGGTGACCGCTGCCACCAGTGATTCGGAATGGCAAATCCAGCCCTCTGAATACAACATGGCCGGCTCGGGCTGGAAATGTATGCTCGCCCGCAAACAATTCGTGGAGAAATTCGACTGGAACGACGACGGCACATCGCCCGACCTCCGCACCGCTTTGTGGAAAACTTCTGCCGATGGCTTCAAGCTCGACAACACCGGCATGATTCAAGGCGACTACGGCAACGGTTTCGTCGCCGTGAAGTACACCAACTTCGCTTACGACAACGACGGCAACATCGACTTCGACAACTCACCGTCGCCCGCCGACTTCAGCAACGCCGACGTGGCTGTGATCCGTCTCGCCGAAATCTACCTCACCGCCGCCGAATGTAACGTGGTGGGCAACGTGGGCGACGCTTCGGCCGCTCTCGAGTATGTCAACCTTATCCGTCGTCGCGCAGGTCTTGAAAACTGGACCCTTACCGACCTCACCGCCGACAATCTTCTCGACGAACGTTGCCGCGAACTCTATCAGGAGAACTGCCGCCGCACCGACCTCGTCCGCTTCAACAAATTCACCGGAAGCGCCTACATCTGGAACTTCAAGGGCGGCGTGAAGGACGGAACGTCGATTGCCAGCACTCTCAATCTTTACCCGATTCCCGACACAGTGGTGAAACTTGCAGGCTACACTCAGAACCCGGGTTACTAATCTGTTGTTTATAACTTAATTGATAGATTAATTATGAAGAAATTATCAATATTGTTCGCATCGCTGCTGGCAGTGTTCGCTTTCTCAAGTTGCGAAGAGGACACCGATCCGCAATACAAAGCCCCGACGTCATTCGTCCTCAACACTCCGCCGCTTGCTAACCAGCTTCTGGAGCTCGAGTCTGGCGGGACGGTCAACTTCTCCTGCTCGCAGCCCGACTATGGTTATTCAGCCATTACCCAATATTCCATGGAAGTGGCTCTCGACGAAGCTTTCGAGAAATATGAATCGCTCGAATCAGTCGATCGCACTCTCGCCAAAATGCAAATCCGCCAAGCCGACCTTGCTTTGGCAGTCTGCAAACTTCTCGGCGTGGAATCGCAGGACGATTTCGACCCCGAAGCAATCCACAAACTCTATTTCCGCGCTGTGGCTCAACTTACCGGAGTGGAATCAAGTTTGATCAAATCGAACGTTGTTTCCCTCAACCAAGTTAAGACCTACTACGCAATCCAAGAGCCCGGCTTCATCTACCTCGTAGGCGCGCCCGAAGGTTGGGCAGGCCCGACCGAATCCGCAGCCGCCCACTATGCCGACTGGCGCCTCTTCGAAAGCTCCACGGCTATCGGCAGCAAGATCTACTCAGGTGTGTTCGACATTCCCGCAGGAAAGGCTATGTTCCGCTTCTACACAGCCCTTACGGGTTGGGATAATGACTCTTACGGTACTCAAGTCGATGACAACCCGATTGATGTCGCCATGGTTGACGGCGTTTACTCAGGCCCGATGGTCAAGGGTAAAGGTTCGTTCAATATTCCCGACTGGGAAGGCGGCTCAATGAAGATTACCGTCAACATGAGCAACGAAAAGGCCATGACCGTAACCTTCGAAGCCGGCGGCATTGACACCAACGGCAAGGAGTTCATCTACCTTGTAGGCGCTCCCGAAGGCTGGAAAGGTCCGGATGAAGCCAACGCTTCCCACTATGAATCATGGAAACTCTACGACCTCGAAGGCAACAAGGTCTATACAGGAAAATTCAACATTGCGGCCGACGATGCCACATTCCGCTTCTACACGGCCCTCTCGGGTTGGGACGGCGGCGCTTCCATAGGCTCGCAAGCTGATGACGCCGACGTCGATTTCGACTTCTCCAACGGAGCCATCGAGGCCAACTTGGTAGTTCCCGGCAAGGGTAAATACCACTTGACCAACTGGAACGGCGGAAAAGTGAACATCACCGTCGATCTTGGCGCGAAGAAAGTCAAAATTGAATTAGCACATTAATCTTAAATGACTACAGATATGAAGAAATTAAGCATATTTTTCTCATTGGCTATCGCTCTCGGACTTGCTTCGTGCGACAACTATGTTGAGCCGAATCCCGCGCCCCAGAGCAATCCTCAGGAAGCCATCATGTCGGCCGACGGCCTGACAGTGGCCCTCGGCGACGACCTCTCAACAGGCGCAGTCGATCTCAAGGCTGCCGCCGACGCCGCCAAGAACATCAGCGTGGTCAAGACCGTGGCTTGCGAAAACCTTCCCCAAGGCGCTTCTGTGGAATACAAAATGCAGCTTTCTGCCACTGAAGACTTCGCCAAGACCGAAGAACTCGACGTCACCGACGGCGCTGTCGATCCGCAGGCTTGGGAAGACGCCCACCTCGTCCTCTTCGGCAAAAGCCCCAAAGCGAAGGACACTTACTACCGCTTTGCAGCCTATGCCGTCGATGGAACCGAATCGTTCCGCATTGGCGGCCAAGAACGCTTCTATGCCGCCGGCAAAGCCAGCGTGACCCCATTCCCCTCCGACGTCGTTCTTGAGGACAACTACTATCTCCTCGGAACCATCAACGGCTGGAGTGTGGCTAAGGCCATCAAGTTCAACCACTCCGAAGCTTCGGTTTACGACGATCCCGTGTTCACCCTCGCCATCGAAATCTCGGCTGACGACGCCGCTAACGGTTGGTGGTGGAAGATCGTGCCCGAATCGACATTCCAAGCTGGCGATTGGGTCGATGCCAACTACTCGCAGTATGGTCCGTTCGACAATGGCGACGAAGCCACCGACGGCTACCTCTTCCCGAAGATTGTCGATCCTGAAGATATGGCATTCGAGCCCGGAGCTGGTTGCCTCAAGGTGTCCGGTCCGTTCCTCCTGACCATCAACATGGAAGAGCTTACCTACCGCTTCGAGCAAACCTACGATGTGCTCTACACCCCCGGCGACGCCAATGGCTGGAACCACGCCAACTCCAACCTCCTCTACACCGACGATTATGCCAACTATCGCGGCTACATCCAAGCCAATCCCAACGGCTTCAAATTCGCGACCGATATGTCGTGGGACGACGACCACACTTACGGTATGGCTGGCGAATCGGGCACTTTGACAAAACCGGGTTCTGACATCAAAGATGCCACAGTGGCAGGTGTTTACTATTGCGACGTCAACATTCCTTCGTTGACCTACAAAATCACCCACATCGCTTCAATCGGCCTCATCGGAGCCGCCCTCCCGCAAGCATGGGACACCGACAGCTACTCCGTTGCCACCGAAGCAGGAAAGATGGTTTACACCTTCAACAATGTCACTTTCAAGGAAGGCGAATGGAAGTTCCGCATGAACGGCGCTTGGGACATCAGCCTCGGCGCTGGCTCGAACGGACGCCAGCTCGACCAGTCGAACGACAACCTCCAGGCTCCTTCAGCAGGCACCTACAATGTCACCCTCGACTTGTCGGCAATTCCTTACACCTACACCTTATCAAGGGTTATGAACTAATCCGACGGTCGTAAACCTCAAGAAAAGGCGGCTCGCATAAATGCGGGCCGCTTTTTTGTTGGTTTCCCACGGATTTTTTGTA
>CADBML010000003.1 GCA_902795825.1 uncultured Bacteroidales bacterium | reverse complement strand
GTGGGCGCTTCATCGCAAGCCCTTATCGGTGACTGCTACGCCAACCTCAACAATCTCGAAGAGGCTGTCAGCTACATGAAGAAGGCCGTCAAGAAGTCGAACAAAAACGAGCTTTACACTCCCATCTATCTCGTCAAACTCGCCCACCTCTATCGCGCCCAAGAAAAATATGCCGATGAGTATGACGCTTACAATGAGATTAAGACGAAATATCCCAACTTCGGGCAAGTTTATCAGCTCGATGTCGAAAAATATCTCGAACGCGCCCGCATCCAAGCAGGAAAATAAGTTGAGACACAGAAAACGGCAATCAAGCCGTGGTTAATAAAAAAAACAAAAAGGAATCCGCCACGAGTGGCGGATTCCTTTCTTTTGGGTTTATGCTCAAAACACACTCATGAAAAGAGCCTTAACTGAGATGAATGTGGCTGAAATGTGCCGTGACGATTCGGAAAAGCGAGTCTGGCATCAGCCGAGCCTCACCGCAAAGCGGCAAGTGCGGCGGGAATCACCTCAGAGAGCGTGGGATGGGAGTGAATTGCGTCGGCAAGGTCGTCGGCAGTGAGGTTGGCGGCGATTGCGAGAGCCACTTCAGTGATGATATCGGAAGCGTGAGGTCCGATAATATGGCATCCAACTATCCGGCGGTCGGCTTTGTTGACGATTATTTTTACCAGACCGTCAGTCTCGCCGAGTGCGAGCGCTTTTCCGTTGGCGCGGAACATCGACCGTCCCACAGCGATGTCGAGCCCCGCCTGTATGGCGGCTTCTTCGGTAAGCCCCACCATAGCCGTCTCGGGACAAGTGAACACAGCCGAAGGCACGACGTTAAGGTTTATCGCGCATTCGTGGCCGAGAATAGAGGCGAGTGCCACCCGCCCTTGCGCCGTAGCTGCGTGGGCAAGCATGCAGCGTCCGTTCACGTCGCCTATGGCATAGATGCCCGGTACGGAAGTTGACATATCGTCAGAAACGACAATCCTGCCTCGTTCGATGGCTACTCCAGCATTTTCAGCGCCTTTGGGAACCACAGGGCGGCGGCCCACGGCCATCACCACCATTTCGGCTTCGACACTTAGGCTCTTGCCCTTGCGCTCATACGTCACTTCCCGATGTCCGTCGGCAGTGGCGGCTATCGATTTCACGGCAGCCGAAACGATGATTGTCACGCCGCGCCGCGAGAGGGCTGTGCGCAGACGCTTCGCGATGTCGCGGTCGAAAGGAGGCAATATTTCCGGACAATATTCGACAACAGTCACTTCCGTGCCGAAGCTGTTGAGGATTCCGGCAAATTCCATCCCGATAACGCCGCCGCCGATAATCACGGCGGAAGATGGAAGTGACGTCATAGTGAGCAGATGGTCGGAATTGACGGCAAGATCGGCACCGTCAATAGGCAATGACGCTGGGCATGAGCCAGTGGCGATAATGATGGCTTTCTCGGCTGTATAGACCGCGCCGTCAACAATCACCTCCCGCGCCGACACGATTTCGGCCTCGCCTTTCACTACGTTGATTCCTGGAGCAGAAAGCAATGAGGTCACTCCGTCGCGCAGTTGGTTCACAATGGCATCCTTGCGCTCGGCGGCACGGGCATAATCTACTGATATGTCGTTCGTCTTGATACCGAATTCTTCCGCCTGCCCTACGATGTCGAGCACTTCGGCCGAGCGGAGCAGCGCTTTTGTCGGGATGCAACCGCGGTTGAGGCAAGTGCCGCCGAGCGCGTCGCGCTCAACAACGGTCACTGTCAGCCCTTCGCGAGCTGCCTCGACTGCGGTTTCGTATCCGCCCGGACCGGCTCCTATGATAATAATGTCGGATGTCATTCTTGGTTGGGGTTCGCTTTAAGTTCGGCAAAGGTTACAATCGGCTTAAGTGCGGCGAGAGTGTCGTCGAGCCGACGGACGGGAGTGGAGTGTGGAGCCGACTTGACAAGATCAGGCTCGTCGGCTGACTCTTTGGCGATGCGCTTCATCACTTCGATGAAAGCGTCGAGAGTCTCTATCGACTCGTTTTCCGTCGGTTCAATCATCATAGCCTCATGAAAGAGCAGCGGGAAATAAATCGTCGGCGCATGGAAGCCGTAGTCGAGCAGACGTTTGGCGACATCGAGAGTGGTTACGCCGGTAGATTTATCGGCAAGGCCGTCGAACACGAACTCATGCATGCAAGTGCCGTCGATTGGCAAAAGATAATCTTTGCGGAGCGACTCTTTGACGTAGTTTGCGTTTAGAGTGGCCAGCGGCCCCACTTTCTTTATGTTTTCGCGTCCGAGCGTCAGCAAGTAAGCCAATGCGCGGAGCACAACGCCGTAGTTACCCATGAAAGTCGAAATCGAGCCGATTGCGTCGGGGTTGTCGGAGACGACATCGAAAGAGCCGTCGTCGTTTTTCACCACGCGAGGATTCGGGAGGAATTTTTCAAGACCTTTCCTGACACCCACAGGCCCGGAACCTGGACCGCCGCCGCCGTGGGGCGTTGAGAACGTCTTGTGGAGGTTGATGTGCATTATGTCGAATCCCATGTCGCCAGGACGGGCCACACCGAGCATCGGGTTGAGGTTTGCCCCGTCGTAATACATCAGTCCGCCTGCTTCGTGGACAAGTTGTGCAATTTCCGCACAGTTTCGTTCGAAGATGCCCAAAGTGTTGGGGTTGGTCATCATCATGCCGGCCACGGATGAGTCAAGCAGTGGGCGGAGGTCGTCGATATCGACAGTTCCGTCTTGTCGGCTTTTCACCTGCACCACTTGGAATCCGGCTATTGCGGCGCTTGCCGGATTGGTGCCGTGGGCGGAGTCGGGCACGATTATCCTACGTCGCTCGTGGTCGCCTCGGCTATCGTGGTAGGCCCGAAGAATCATCATGCCTGTGAGTTCGCCATGAGCTCCGGCGAATGGATTCAGCGTAAATTCGCTGAGTCCGGCGATGCTTGAAAGCATCTTTTGAACGGTGTAATACGCTTCGAGAGCACCTTGTACGGTCGAAACCGGCTGCAATGGGTGAAGACGCGCGAATTGAGGCAACGCGCATACCTCCTCGTTGATTTTGGGGTTATACTTCATCGTGCACGAACCGAGCGGATAGAAGCCCGTATCTACGCCGAAGTTGTTGTTCGACATATTTGTGTAGTGGCGCACAACGGTCAGCTCGTCCACTTCGGGCAGTTCAGGCTTTGATACGCGCAAGAGATTCTCTGGGAGCGTGTCGAGTCCTAACGCCTTGTGGTTGTTGCGAGGGAGAGAATAGCCTTTTCGTCCCGCTTTCGACAGTTCGAAAATTAAAGTTCCATAATACTTGTTATTCATAACGTTGCGGGAGTTAGAGATTATTGACTATTTCGATATATTTGTCGATGTCGGCATCGTTCTGCATCTCGGTGGCGGCGACAAGCAGCGTGTTGTCGTCGAGTTTCACGCCGGCGAGGATTCCCTCGTCGGCTGCTCGGCTGAGGAGGCTGTCAGCATCGAAGTTGAGTCGCAATGCAAATTCGTTCAGGAACGGCTTGTCGGGGAACAAAAGCGAGGCCTTGCCGGTGGCTGTTAGCTTTTGTGCAAGGAGATGGGCGTTAGCGGCGGAGATGTCGTTGACTTCGCGCAGCCCCTCAGGTCCCATAAGCGACAGGTAGATGGTGACATAAAGAGCCATTAGGCTTTGGTTGGAGCAAATGTTTGAAGTGGCTTTTTCGCGTCGGATGTGCTGCTCCCGGGCTTGGAGAGTGAGCACGAACGCGCGCTTTCCGTCAGCATCGCGAGTGGCGCCCACTATTCGGCCTGGCATCTTGCGGATGAGGCTCTTACGGGTGGCGAGGAAACCGACGAATGGACCTCCGAACGACATGGGCACACCGAGGCTTTGGCCGTCGCCGACAGCGATGTCGGCGCCCCATTCTGCCGGCGATTTTAGTGCTCCAAGGGTCGATGCCACGCAATTCATTATGAGAAGTGATTTTGCGTCGTGGCATTCATCGGCCACTCCGTCGAAGTTCTCGACGATTCCGTAGAAATTAGGTTGGCTGACCACCACTCCCGCCACGTCGCCCTCGTTGAGCATTCGTTTGAGATCGTCGTGGGAGGTGACACCATCATCGGCCTTTATAAAGTCGATACGGATGTCTTGATGTCGGGCGTAGGTTTTCACCACTTCGGCCACGGCGGGGTTTACGGTGGAAGAGATAAGCACTCGGCGGCGTTTTTTTGCCGCGGCAACCGCCATCATTACGGCTTCGGCGGTGGCTGTTGCACCGTCGTACATCGAGGCGTTCGACACTTCCATGCCGGTCAGTGCGGAAATCATCGACTGGTATTCGAATATGTATTGCAGCGTGCCCTGCGAGATTTCGGCTTGGTAAGGGGTATAGGATGTCAGAAATTCGGAGCGAGAGACGATGCTGTTGATAACGGCCGGTGAGTAGTGGTCGTAGCATCCGGCTCCGGCAAAACAGGTGAGACGGCGGTTTTTCTTGCCGAGGGCATCGAAAAAGTCGCGCACCTCTTTTTCACTCATTGCTTCGGGCAAGTCGTAGTCTTCAGACATCACCACTTCTTTCGGAAGTGAGTCGAACAACTTTTCGAGCGAAGGCAAGCCGACGACGTCGAGCATATACCGGATGTCGTCGTCGGTGTGGGGAAAGAAACGCATGTTAGGAATTAGGAGTTAGGAGTTAGAAATTGCGGAGCAATCGACGAAGTTTTGAAGCGAATGTCGCCCGCAGGGCGGTTCGCGAT
>CADBML010000002.1 GCA_902795825.1 uncultured Bacteroidales bacterium | reverse complement strand
TTCGGCCAGCAAAGCTTCGAACGACCAAACGGCGTCGCGTTTGGCGATTTCAGCGCGAAGGGAGTCGGTGCGTTGTTGTTTGCCCCATGCGTAGCGCATCATGTCATTGGCAAATTCAGGACTGTCGAAAGCGGGCGGTGCGGGCAGACACCTGATAAGGTCGGGCAGTTGCTCGACTGTGAGATATGGCTGAACTTTGTTTTGGGCTAATAGACTTGCAACGCCGAGAAAGGCGCAAAGAATAAATGATTTAAGTCGGGATGATATCAATATTAAAATATCCATTTATTAGTATAATTGATTAAATATCGATTGGTTTTTAAATACTTTTATTTGAGCCCCGCTTTATAGAGTGGCATGTGTGGAAATTTGAATTATAAATCCCAATCAGGATTAACCCTATCTCTATTGTATGTATACGTTGAACTTTCGATTCGCTGATAATTGTCATTGTTATAAAAAAAATCATGAATGTCATCTAAATCCCAATCGCTTTTATAAACAATAAAATAATCGTTATAAGCTTTATTCATAAATAGAGTGACACCAGAGCATAAAGAGTTAACGGAATGATCAAACCTTAAAACTTTGAAAGCGTTCTCTCCATAGATAGACTTGCAATTAAATTTTTGAGAAAGAGAATCTAATAATTCTCTAACAATAGGTTTTAATATGGGACGATAGTAATCTTCATCATATAAACATGATTGGTAATCGGTGATGTCATCATTATTAGAATGTACCCCTTTCCCGTGTATAAATCCTATACAGAACAAGCTTTCGGAGTTAGCAACAGAGCGAGCTAATACGCCAACTTTAGTTTTTGCATTGTGTGGATCTAAAAAATGCAAGTCTACTAGCAATGTGTGTTTTTTAAGGAATTCCATTCTTTCACCCTTTTGTTCCTCGAATAGTTGCGGCGAGTGTTCTTTGTTTTGCTGAATAATATGTTTGGTGGGTTTTGCCTTTTCAACTTCGTTTCTTGCTGCTTGTTCAAGCGCATATTTTATCATATATGATTTATTGCCCATAGTCTTTTTTATTAAAGAGTTCCTTTATATTATTATCTATAAGTTTTCAGAGGTGGGAGAAAAGCGTCGGGGATATGTTCGATGCGATAGTTGTCGGTGTCGCCAATGATTGTAATGATGTCGAATTGTGCTTCGTGGGGAATATTGTTAGCGCGGATATAGACATCAGCGGCACGGCATATACGCTGGATTTTTTTTGCGTCGATGGAGTCGAGGGGATCAACGATATCGTCTTCGCGGGTTTTGACTTCCACGAATACGATGTATTGGCCTTTCATCGCCACGATGTCGATTTCATAATGTCCCGACCGCCAATTTCGTTCGACGATGGCATAGCCCTTGGTGACGAGGAGGTCGCAGGCGAGTTGTTCGCCCCATTGTCCGGTGACATTATGGGTGGCCATCAGCGGGAGTAGCCGCGGATGATGCCGCGTTCGGAATTTTCGATGAAAGAGAGGATGACATCCCTTTCGGGCGCTTCGGGCAGTTCGGCACGGATATGAGCGACGGCTTCGCTGACGTTGAGCCTTGAGAAATAGATTTTGCGGTAGGTATCGGCAATGATTTCGATTGACTCGTCGGAGAATCCGCGTCGGCGAAGGCCGACGGAGTTGATGCCGGTGTAGGCTACGGGTTCGCGGGCGGCTTTGACGTAGGGCGGGATGTCTTTGCCGATTCTGACGCCGCCTTGAATCATGACGTGGCAACCGATGTGGCAGAATTGATGGATAAGCGTGCCGCCGCCGACGATTGCGAAGTCGTCAACCACCACTTCGCCCGCAAGTTGCGAGGCGTTGGCTATGATGATATTATTGCCGATTATGCAGTCGTGAGCCACATGGCTGTAAGCCATAATCAGGCAGTTGTTGCCAACGATGGTTTTGCCCTTCGATGCTGTGCCGCGATGGATAGTGACACATTCGCGGATGGAGGTGTTGTCGCCGATAATGGCGAGAGTTTCTTCGCCGGCGAATTTAAGGTCCTGCGGGATGCCGGAAATAGCCGCTCCGGGGAAAATGTGGCAGTTCTTGCCGATTCGGGCTCCTGGGAAAATCGTGACGCCACTTTCAATGACTGTGCCTTCCCCGATTTCGACGTTCTCGTGGATTGTGGAGAACGGGCCGACGGTGACGTTGTCGGCTATTCTCGCATCGGGGTGGATAGATGTAAGTGGATGGATATTAGCCATATTGATGGAGGAGAGTTTGATTACGAGTTTTTTGAAATCATTGCCATAAATTCACATTCAGCCACGATTTTCTCGCCGACGAAAGCGAAACCTTTCATGACGGCGACGCCGCGGCGCAGTTCGGTGATGAATGAGAGGTGGAAAAGAACCGTGTCGCCAGGCACCACTTTTTGTCGGAATTTGACATTGTCGATTTTCATGAAGTAAGTGGAGTAGTTTTCAGGATCGTCGAGAGTTGAGAGGACGAGCATACCGCCGGTTTGTGCCATGGCTTCGATGAGGAGCACGCCGGGCATGACGGGCTCTTGGGGGAAGTGACCTTGGAAGAACGGCTCGTTGACGGTGACGTTTTTCAGACCGACCACATGCTTGCGGTCCATCTCGATGATTTTATCGACGAGGAGGAACGGGTAGCGGTGAGGGAGAAGCTGGCGTATGCGGTTCACGTCCATAATAGGCTCCACGGTCGGATTGTAGATGGGCGCCTGGATTTCCTGCCGACGGAGTTCGGTGCGGATTTTCTTGGCGAAAGTGGTGTTGATTTTGTGTCCGGGGCGAGTGGCGATAATACGTCCTTTCATAGGCCTACCGATAAGGGAGACGTCGCCGATTACGTCGAGGAGTTTATGTCGTGCCGGCTCGTTATCGAAAGCGAGCGGGCGGTTGTTGATATAGCCGAATTGTCCCACTTGCTTGCGAGGCACGCCCACGAGGTCGGCGATGCGGTCGAGGTCGGATTGTGCGAGCGGTGAGTCGAGGATGACGATGGCGTTGTCGAGGTCGCCGCCTTTGATGAGGTTGAGTTTCAGCAGGGGCTCGATTTCGCGAACGAAAACGAAAGTGCGGCTTGCGGCAATCTGTGATTCGAAGTTCTTGAGGTTGCTGAGCGATGCGAATTGGTTGGTCAGCACTGGCGAGTCGAACTCGATGAGGGTGTCGATTCGGAAGTCGTCGTCGGGGAGGACGATGAGCGAGGCGCCGGTTTCGTCATCGCGGACCTCGATTTTATGCTTTATAATGTAGAAGTCTTTTTCGCGGTTTTGGCGTTCGATGCCGGCTTCGTTGATTTTGTCGCAGTAGATGCGCGACGAGCCGTCGAGGATTGGCAATTCGGGCGCATTGACGCGTATGAGGCAGTTGTCGATTCCTGCAGCGTAGAGAGCCGCCATGGCGTGTTCGATTGTGCTGACGCGGGCTTCGCCCTTGGCGATGACTGTGCCTCGGGTTGTCTCGACCACATTTTCGGCGAGGCAATCGACGATGGGTTGGTCCGGGAGGTCGATGCGTTGGATTTTACGGCCGTGGTTCTCCGGTGCGGGAAGGAATTCGGCTTCGATGTCGAGGCCAGTGTGAAGACCCTTGCCCGTCACTTTGAATGGGGCGGCGAGGGTGAGTTGGTTGATGTCGGTTTTTGCCATTATTTCTGTTCTAATTGTTTTTCTAATTTGCGGACGGTGGCGTTAAGTTCGCCAAGTTTTTTCGAGTAAACCACTTGTCGGGCGAAGTCGGTGGCGTTGATGGCCGGCGAGCCGATGATGCGGCTTCCTTCGGGGGTGTTTGAAGTGACTCCCGCTTGAGCGCCGACGGTGACATTGTCGGCTATGTTGAGGTGTCCGGCGAAGCCCACTTGCCCGCCCACTATGCATTGGCTTCCGATTTTTGTGGAGCCGGCGATGCCCACTTGCGCCGCCATGACGGTGTTTTTGCCGATGCTGACGTTGTGGGCCACTTGGATGAGATTGTCGAGTTTCACGCCGCGTGCGATGCGTGTTGAGCCCATCACGGCGCGGTCGATGGTGGTGTTGGCTCCGATTTCCACGTCGTCTTCGACCACCACATTTCCGAGCTGCGGGATTTTGTGGTAAACGCCATCGACGGGGGCGAAGCCGAATCCGTCGCTGCCGATGACTGCACCGGCGTGAACGACACAGCGGCTGCCGATTTGGCAGTTGTAGTAGATTTTCGCGCCTGCGTAGATTATGGTGTCATCGCCGATGCTGACGTTCTCCCCGACATAGACATGTGGAAAAATTTTCGCACCCTTGCCGATTTTCGCGCCATTGCCGATGTAGGCGAAAGCCCCGACGTAGGCATCGTCGGGGATTTCCACGCCGTCGGCCACGAACGAGGGCTGCTCAATGCCTGAATGTTTGGGCATGATTTGCTCGGCGGCCATGCTGAGGAGCATGGCGAGGGTGGCGTAAGGGTCGTCGACGCGGATGAGCGTTGTGCCGACGGACTGTTCGGCTACGAAATCACGCTTGACGAGCACCACCGATGAGCGCGTAGTGTAAAGATGATGGGTGTATTTAGGGTTTGACAGGAACGAAATCGCTCCGGGATGTCCTTCTTCAATTTTGGCGAATGTGTTGACAGAGGCGTTGGGGTCGCCTTCCACTTGGCCGCCTACGAGAGCGGCGATTTGTTGAGCTGTAAATTCCATTTGGCTAATTTTTCGGAAGCAAAGTTACTAAATTTCGGCGAATTATCAATCACTTGTGCGGAATAGAATTACTTTTCGCCGATTATTGCCGAAATTTGGGGCGGTAAAAACCATTGAGGAAAAGCGAAGCTGCCGCCCCTGAAAGGGGAGACAGCTTCGCGTAAGAGATAGTGGAATAGCTTATTTCACTATGATTGTGCGGGTGGCGGTGTGCGACTCGCTCACAGCTTTGACGATGTAAACGCCAGCGGAGAGGTTGCCGACATTAACGTTCTGCACGCCATTCTTCAACACTGCGAGAGCACCGGCAGTGGTGTAGATGGCGATATCGGCTGTGTCGGTAGTCGAAACCTCTTCACCATTGTAGCGGATTTCGAAGCCTCCGTTTTCGATGACTTTTTCGACATCGGTGTTGTATTGGCAAGAGGGGTCGTAGATGTGGTAGGAAATCAGACCGTTCTTCGGGACATACATGAAGAGGAGCACAGAGCCGTCAGCGCGGTTGAGTGCGGCGGGTTGGGTGGTGATGTAGCCGCTACCTGTTTTGCCCATGCCGGCAGTCGGCACTGTCCAAGCCGAAGACATGCTGCTAAAAGAGAAGTTGCTCGGATTTCGTACGATGTTGAATCGGAAGAGGTCCGACTCTTGGTCGTCGCTTGCGTAGATGAACAGGTTGACCGGTGCCGGGTTTTCGGGCGTGGTCAATTGAGCGGTGCACATGCCAGCGGCCGCTAAGCCGTTAGGACGGAGCGCGGTGTTGTTCTGGAACGAGTCGGAGAGGTAGATTCTCGAGCCGTTGGAGAAGGAATAGAGCGTCGGGTAGGAGGTGTTCGAATCGAAGATAAAGCTTGATTCGGTGATAGGCAGCACTCGACCGCCGGCTCCGTTGTTATATGAGCGGTTCGGACCGCCGCCGGTGCCCGATTGGGCGGGATAGTAGGAGCGCAGACGGGTGTAGTTCTGAGTCCATGAGCCTGTGCCGTTACGTTGCCAGCGGTAGATATAGTCCTTGTTGCTGGAGCCGACTCCCGAAGTTGCGCCGAAGAGATAACCGCCGTTAGTGACATCGCCGTAAGCCGACATATAGTCGATACGCATAGTCGCGGTGATATTCGATTGGAATATGCGGGTAGTCGCGCCCGTGGAGAGATTGACGGTGCAGACAGTGAGCTGCGAAGTGCCCGAGAAGGAAACCGCCATGTTGCTGACGCAGAGGTGGCCGGCGCCATCGGTGAACACGTCGTTGCCCGGATATCCGAGCGACGTGCCGTCCTCAAGGGTGTAGCAGTCGCCGGAGAGGTAGATGTCGCGCAAGTGTTCGCATGAGAATGCGTCGAACTCCTTGAGATAGACGGCCATTCCGTCGTTGTCAATACGCTGGATTATATAGACTTTGCCGTCGAGGGCTGCCATGCCGCGCATATTGTCGCCTTCGAGGGCGCTGAGCAGATTGCCGTTGATAAGCGTGTAGTGCCATTCCGAGTCGATAATCAGGTTGCCGCTTTCGGCATAAGTGGCGGGGTCTTTCGGACGGTTATCGACGATGACTGGCTGTTCGGGTTCAGTGAGGGTGAAGTTGCGGATGACCGACACCGACTCGTTGTAGCCGCTCTTGTTTGCACGCACACGCCAGTAATATGTGCCGTTGGCGAGGCCGAATTGGCTGGAATTCACACTTGTGGCAGTTGTCGTCGTGGTGTAGGAAATATTTCTCATCGTCGATGTTGCGGAAATCTCGAGGGTGTAAGTGGCTCCGGCGATTGCACTCCATGTGAAGTTGAAGTCATCCTCAAGACGTGCACCCTGGGCGGGAGAGGTGAGGTTGACAGCCGCAAGGTCGGGAGTGGCCGACGTGGTGAACGACCGCGAAGCCGACACCGAGGAGTTGTAGCCGCTCTTAGCAGCGCGGACACGCCAATAATAGGTGGTGGAGGCTTCGAGCGAGAAGTTCGACGAAGCGATCGAGTTGCTCGATGTCGATTGCGAGCCTATGAGCGTTGTGAATGCCGAGCTCTTTGAGAGTTCGATGGTGTAAGTCGCGCCGGTGATTGCGCTCCACGAGAAGTTGAATCCCGCTGCCTGATCCACGGTTGCGCCGGCAGCCGGTGCGGAAAGTGTGACGGCGCTAAGGTCGGGGATAACGGGGTCGGCCGTGCGGAATGAGCGCACTGTCGAGACTGACTCATTGTAGCCCTCCTTGTTGGCACGAACGCGCCAGTAGTAGGTGGTCGATTCGTTGAGGTTGAACACACCCGAGTTGATAGATGTTGCCGACGTTGTGGAGGTGAACGCCACAGATGCGAACGACGAAGATGTCGAAATCTCGATGGTGTAGGTTGCGCCGGAGATGGCGTTCCATGAGAAGTTGAATCCTTCGGCCGTCTGCTCGCCGTCGGTGGGGGCGATGAGCACTACGGTGTCGAGGTCGGGCAGCGGCGGGGTGTAGTTGTTGTTGGTAATCTTGTATGCGCCGATTCCGTTGAGCGGTGCGTAGATGTAGAGATAACCTGTTCCGTCGCCGTTATCGACAAGGATAGGCTGTGTCGATGAATAGCCGTTGGTGGTGCTTCCGAGGGTTGCTGTCGGGAGCGTCCACATCAAGTTCGATGAAGCGAACGAGCTGTTATTCGGATAGGTGGCGATGGCGAACTGCGAACCCGTCGAGCGGGAGTCGTAAACATAGGCGATTAGCTGAGTGCCGCCGATTGAAGCCACGCAAGCGCCGTTGCCCCAATTGTTGACTGGTGCGATATTGGTGTTCTGGCTGAAGTTGGCCGACATGGTGGCGTTTCCGTTAGCCACGAAAGTGTAGAGCGTGGCTGCCGAAGCTGAGCCGTCGAGGATGAACTGCGAGGCGGAAACGGCGACTGCGCGCGAGCCGTAACCGTTATTCGAAGCGGTCGTGGGATAATAGGAAGCGATGTCGGTGTAGGCGGTGGCCCATGAGGATGAGCCGCGGGTGAATCGATACACGCGGTTGGTGTAGGCCGAGCCGCCTGCTCCGGTGGAGCAATAGAGCACGCCTCCGCTGGCGGTGACGTCGCCGTAGGCCGACATAAAGTCGACGCGTGCTGTTGCCGACAGATTCGACTGGAACACGCGGGTCGTTGCACCCGTAGTGACGTTGACGGTGCATACGGTGAGCTGTGATGTTGAGTCGAATGTGATCGACATGCTGCTCACGCAGAGGTGTCCCGCACCATCGACGAACACGTCGTTACATGGGAATTGCAGCGTCGTGCCGTCGGAGAGCGTCAGGTAGTCGCCGGTGAGGGCGATTGTGCGTGACAGCTGCAGCGTTTGTGCGTCATACTCAAGGAGCGAACCAGCGCCGTCGGCACGAGTTGACACATATAGCTTGCCGTTGAGGTAGGCGAAGCCGCGGTGGTCGCCGGCAAGCTCAGCGGGGAAGTTGTTGTTATTAAGCGAGTAGAGCCACAGGCTTTCGATCGAGAATCCGTTGGAGTCGCTGTAAGTTGCGGGGTCTTTTGGAAGGACAACCACCGGCGCGGGCGTGACGAATGAGCGGATTTCGGAAGTCGAATCGTGATAGCCGGCTTTGGCAGCGCGGACACGCCAGTAGTAGGTTGTCGAGCTGTCGAAGTTGAAGGCTGACGAAGCCACGGAAGTTGACGATGTGGTCGTGGTGTAAAGAATTGTGGCAAAAGTCGAAAGGCGCGATATTTCGAGAGTGTAAGTTGCGCCGGAGATTGCTTCCCAAGAGAAGTTGAAGCTGCTCTCGACGGAGGCTCCGTTGTCGGGCGATGTGAGAGCGACGGCGTTAAGCGTCGGCACTACGGGCGTAGTGAATGAGCGCACCACCGACTGCGATGAGTTATAACCCGATTTCTCGGCTTTGACGCGCCAATAGTAGGTTGTGCCTTCGTCGAAGTTGAATTCCGACGATGCCACGGTGTTGGTTGACAGATTGCTCTTAGAAGCGAATAGCGACGTGAAGTTCTGCGAGCGGGAGATTTCGATGGTGTAGGTTGCGCCTGAAATTGCGCTCCAAGAGAAGTTGAATGAGCTGCCGGTGGTCGAGCCGTCGGCGGGAGCGCTGAGCGTAACGGCGTCAAGGTCGGGCGTTGAAGCTGATTTGGTGATTTTGTAAGCGCCGATACCGTTGGCGGGCGTGTAGATGTAGAGCGTCGCCGTGTTGTCGGAGTTGCTTACGATGATAGGCTGTGAGGATGTGGAGCCGTTGGTCTCTGTTCCGAGAGTTTCGGCGGGCACAGCCCACAGATGGGTTGAGTTGGCGAAGTTGGTTTGGTCGGGAAGCGTTGACAAGCCGATTTGGTAGCCGGCGTTGCGGTCGCCGTAAGAATAAGCGAATAGCGGCGAGCCGTTAACCGAACCTATGCAAGCGCCGTTGCCGTAAACATCGACGGGTTTGATGGCGGTGTTTTGTTCGAAGTTGCCGCGCATTGTGGCTGTTCCGCCGGCGACGAAGTCGTAGAAAGTAGCGTTGGAGCCGCCGCCGTCGAGGATGAATCGAGAAGAGGAAATGGCGGTGACGCGTGCGCCGGTGCCGTTCGAAACGGCGTTGGTGGGATACCAGCCGCCGATAGTGGTGTAGGCGGTGGTCCAAGTCGAGCCGGTGCCGCGGGTAAAGCGATAGACGCGGTTTTGGTTTTCAGAGCCGGAGGCGGTGGTGGCTGCGTAGAGCACGCCTCCCGAAGCTGTGACGTCGCCGATTGCCGACATATAGTCGAGACGCATCGAAGCGGCATCGAGCGACGACTGGAAAATACGTGTCGTCGCGCCGGTGGTGAGGTTGACCGTACAAACAGTTAGCTGCGAAGATGTGCTGATCGACGTACACATATTGCTGACGCAGAGATGCCCGTTGGAGTCGGTGAACACGTCGTTGCAGACGTAGCCGAGCGAGCTGCCGGTTGAGAGCGTCGAGTAGTCGCCCGACAGGTTGATAGTGCGGAGATAAGTGCCGTCGGTGGCATTGAACTCAAGGAGCGAACCGACGCCGTCGGCACGTGTCGAAACGTAAAGTTTGCCGTCGAGATAAGCGAAAGCTCTGTGGTCACCGGCCAGTTCCGACGGGAAGTTGGAGGTGTTGACCGAATAGAGCCAAAGGCTTTCGATGCTGTAGCCGTCAATCGATGAATATGATGACGGATCCTTGGGTAGCGAACCTGCGGGCCGTGCGGCTGTGGTGAACGAGCCGATGGCCGACGTTGAACTGAGGTAGCCCGACTTGGCAGCAATGACTCGCCAATAATAAGTGGTGCTGTAAGCAAGGGTGAAGTTGGTCGAAGCCAATGACGACGACGATGTGGCTTTTGTCTGAAGTCCGGCATTGAACGATGCCGATGTTGAAAGCTCGATGGTGTAGGACGCGCCTGAGATTGAGCTCCAAGCGAAAGTGAAGCCTGCATCCTTATCGACCGATGCGCCCGACGATGGCGAAGTGAGGGTGACGGGGTCGAGTTGCTGTTGCGAAGAGGAGTCGCCCACGTAAATCGGGGTGAATTCGTTGCCGCAACGGTCAACGGCACTGACGGCGATATTGTAGCCGGAAAGATACGTCGAGGGGACTGTGAAAGAATTCGAGAATGGGTTTCCGATGAGGTAGTCAACAGGAATCGTATAGATTTTTCCGACCGATGTCGGCACGGCATAGACGGCATATCGGTAGTTGCTGAATCCGTCCCAAGTGAGGCTTGAGCCCGAGAGGGCGAGGTTGCCTACGGTGCCGGGGTCGGACACCGACATCTTCCAATTGATGGCGGGTTGGAGGGCCGGGTGGTCGAAGACTTCTTGCTTGGTGTATTCGGCATATCCCGACGCTTTCTTACCGGTGGCGTAGCTAGCGCTCCACAGGACGGTGCCGGCGGTTTGGTCTGCTGCATATTGTCGCGTCAGTTCCGTCATGGTTATGTGGTCGTTCCATGCGGTTGTCGAGTTGTCGGATGAGAAGCTCGATATCGACTGCGAGGGATAGTTGTGGCGGCCGAAGGTTTCGGCGGCATAGCTCCACCATTGAGTGAGAGGTCCGAATGGGTTGGTGGAGTGGGTCGTCGACCAGTAGAGCTGGGGCGAGATTGCGTCGATTGTTCCTTCATAGAGCCAAGCAAGGGGCTCGGAATAGAGCGAGGCGTATTGCCAGTCGCTGGCGGAGCAGTTCGGGCTTGACAGACCGTATTTTGCGGCTGGGGCGTGTCCCGCGCCGGCCGGACCGATGATGAATTTCACCCACGGCTTGTAGCTTTGTATTGTCTGATAGACGCGGCGCACCATTTCGTTGACGTTTTCACGCCGCCAGTCGGCTTGCGACAACGAAGAGCCCGATGCGCTATAAAGCGCGGAGTCGTAGCTCATGGGCGTTCCTGAGAGGTAGAAGTAGTCGTCGAAAACAACGCCGTCGATGTCGTATTTCGACATAATGTCGTAAACGACGTCGCATATTCTCTGTTTGACGCCCTCGATTCCCGGGTTGAGAATCGTTGCGCCGTTATATTCCATAATCCAGTCGGAATGGTCCTTACGATAGTCGGAGTTGCCCCACGCGCCTGCCGACGACTCGTAGCGGTAGGGGTTAAGCCATGCGTAACATTCGAGTCCGTTGGCGTGGCATTGCTGAACCCAGTATGCCAATGGATCCCATGCCGGTGTGGAGCCGCGCGAACCGGTGAGGTCGCTCGACCAGGGCTCGTAGGCGGAGTTGTACATCGCGTCGGCACGCGGACGCACTTGGAAATAGACCGCGTTGTAGTTGTTCGTGGCTAGCGAACTAATGAAAGCGTCGGCCTCTTGTTTTTGTTTGTTGGCAACTGTGGTTGTCGTTCCGTAGGATGTCGGCCAGTCAAGGCGATATACTGTCGCAACCCATGCGGCTCGATGCTCGTGCTTCGGGGTGACTGCCTGAAGGAATGTCGAACCCATAAGGGCGACAATCCCAACTAATAATAGTTTTTTCATTCTATATGGTATTAAAGTTGTTTGTAAACGGTTAAGTAATAGACGGCGAAACTGTCGGCAACTCGCCAAAACATCGCTTATGGCAAATTGACTATAACCTCACCGACCACAAATTTAGATTTTTTTGTCCGAATGGAAAAATAAAAACTCCAAAAAATGCAAAATAGCGAAAAATTAGCGCATATTCAGTCGTTTTTTGCCGAATAAAGCAGCCTCTCGCCGCGCCGCTGTCGGCGACAACGCATCCTTGGAATGGCATGATGTCCGCCTCCAAAAAAGTGGAGGGTGATCGGCATAAACCGCCGTAAACCGCCAGCCTGGTTGGGCTAATAATTTCATCGGCTTTGCCGTTTCGATTTTTTGTTGTAAATTTGCGGTCAAAGACTCCTCAATTTACTAAAGTCCATTCTTATGAAAAAGAAAAGCGAAGCTCCCACCACCGAACTTATTCTTATCAGCATTTCGGGCGACGACCGTCCTGGCGTGACATCGGCTCTGACAGAAATCCTTGCCCGCTACGATGCTTTTATCCTCGACATCGGCCAAGCCGACATCCATCACACGCTCTCATTGGGCATTCTCTTCAAAACCGACAGCTCCGTTTCGGGCGACATTATGAAGGACCTTCTCTTCAAAGCCTACGAGCTCGACGTGAAATTGTCGTTCTCGCCTGTGTCGGTCGAAGAGTATAACGACTGGGTGGGCCGTCAAGGCAAAAACCGGTGGATTATCACAATTCTCGGCCGTCGGCTGACGGCGCGGCAAATAGCCCTTGTCACCGAAATCGTCGCCGACCAAAATCTCAACATCGACGGCATCCGTCGGCTGACGGGTCGTATGCCACTCGACAAGATGGAGGAGCCGAAGTCGAAATCGTGTGTCGAATTGTCGGTGCGCGGAAATCCCCGCGACCGTAACGAGATGCAGTTGCAGTTCATGAAAATCGCCGCCGAGGAGGAATTCGACATTTCACTGCAGGAGGACACGATGTACCGCCGTTGCCGCCGCCTTATATGCTTCGATATGGACTCAACCCTAATCGAAACGGAAGTTATCGACGAGCTTGCCGACCGTGCCGGAGTGGGCGACAAGGTTAAGGCAATCACGGCTTCGGCCATGCGCGGTGAGATTGATTTTTCCGAGAGTTTTGCGCGACGTGTGGCGTTGCTCAAGGGCCTCGACGAGTCGGTGATGAAGGAAATCGCCGAAAACCTGCCAATAACGGAGGGTGTTGACCGCCTTATGGAGGTGCTCAAACGCGCCGGCTACAAAATCGCAATCCTTTCGGGCGGTTTTACCTATTTCGGCAACTACCTGAAGCAGCGTTTCGGCATCGACTATGTCTATGCCAACAACCTCGAAATCGTCGATGGCAAGCTCACTGGCCGCTACCTCGGCGACATTGTCGATGGCAAGCGAAAAGCCGAACTTCTTAAGCTCATCGCTCAAGTGGAGAACGTCAACATCGCCCAGACAATCGCCGTGGGCGACGGAGCTAACGACCTGCCGATGCTCGCCACAGCCGGACTTGGCATTGCTTTCCACGCAAAACCCAAAGTGAAGGCGAATGCCGGCCAGAGCATTTCGACCATCGGGCTTGACGGCGTGCTCTATTTCCTCGGTTTCAAGGACTCCTACATCTCCTGATTTTCAGGCTTTTCACTGCAGCGGTTATGCACCGACTATTGTTAGCCTTGGTGGCATGTGTGGTATGCTTTGCTGTCGAAGCCTCGCAGTCGGTGGGCCTCGTGCTCTCGGGCGGAGGTGCAAAGGGCATTGCCCACATTGGCGTGATTCAGGCTCTTGAAGATAACGATATCCCTATCGACTATGTGGCGGGAACTTCGATGGGCTCCATTGTCGGAGGTCTCTACGCCATGGGTTACACTCCCGCCGAAATGCTTGCGCTAATCCGCTCCAAAGAATTTCAGGACTGGTCAACGGGCACTGTCGATCCGCATTTGACCTACTACTACGCGCGCAAGCCCGACACCCCCAAGGTGGTGAGTTTCGACATAAACCTTGCCGACTCTACGGCATTTAAGTCGCTACTTCCCGAGAGCCTCATCAACCCGCTGCCGATGAATTACGGCTTTCTTGAGCTTTTCTCCGCCTCGACGGCTCAGTGTGGCGGCGACTTCGACCGGCTTTTCGTGCCTTTCCGCTGCGTCACTTCCGATGTTTATGCCAAGCGGATGGTCGTTGTCCGCTCGGGCGATGTCGGTAGGGCTATCCGTTCGTCGATGTCCTTCCCTGTGGTGTTCAAGCCCATTATGGTCGATTCCGTGCCGATGTTCGACGGCGGAATCTACGACAACTATCCGTTCGACGTGATGAACAGCGAGTTCGCGCCCGATGTGATGATAGGCGTGGATGTCACCGCGCCCGACGCTCCGGCGGCAAAGTCGAGTATGGTTGACCGCATCGAAGCCATGGTGATTCAGGATGCAAACAGGAAAATGCCCCCGGAGCGTGGCATCACAATCCGCCTCGACCTGAAGAAGTATTCTCTGCTCGACTTCAACAGGGCCGACGAGATTTATCGGTTGGGGTATGACAGAGGCCTCGCCATGATCGACTCCATAAAAGGAAGAGTGTCGTCGCGTCGCCAAGCCAAATCGCTGGAAATAAGCCGTAAAATTTTCCGTGCGAAAACTCCCGACGTGCTGTTCGACTCCGTGGCGGTGCGTGGCGGCACAGAAAGCCAAAACCGATATGTCAACGCACTTTTCACCAAAGGAAAGCCCGACACGCTTTCGCTCGACAATGTTCGTGACTCCTACTATCGCGCGATTACTCCGGGTAAATTTTCCGACTTGTCGCTCACGGCCCAATATAAGCCGCAGTCGGGAATGAACACCCTGCTCGTCGATGCCGAGGTGAAAAACAATTTCCGTGTGGGAGTGGGTGGCTACGCGTCGTCGGCCACCAACAGTTTCCTGTTCCTTTCGACCGGTTACAGCACCTTGAGCTACAATTCCCTCGATGTCGATATCAATGGCTGGCTCGGGCAGGAACTGATTGCCGGCACGGTAAGCGCAAGAATGGCGTTGCGCACGGCCGTACGCTCGGCTCTCGGGTTGGAGGCCAAACTGTCGAGACACAAGTGGGCCGACAAGCCTCACATGATTTTTGACGACTACTTGCCCAACTCGTTGACCAAGATTGACAATTTCGTCCGCGTGCGTTATACTCTCGCCACCTCGCTTTCAGGAAAGGTTGACATCACTGTGGGCTACGGGCGGCTCACCGACCGCTTCTATGATTTCGCCGAGTCGGACATGCTTTCGCTTCGCGACAGAAGCCTCCATCGGCTGGGGCGCGTTGAGGCTGTTTACGACTACAACAAGCTCGACGACAATCTTTTCCCCACCGTGGGCACTCGCATCACAGGCTCTGTGGCCGCAACGGCGGGAAATTCTCAGTTCTTCCCTTCAAACTCTTCGTCGGGCCATTGGCGGGAGAATGTGAAATGGCTCGACGCTTCGTTCGCTTATACGGAACTCTTCGACGTTGCTCGCTACCTTTCGTTGGGACTCGACTGTCGCGCCGTCGGCTCCACACGCAAACTTTTGCCCACTTACATGGCCACTCTCTCCCAAGCCCCGCAATTCACTCCGACTGCGGCGTGCGCCAATCGGTTTAATGCCGACTTCCGGGCCTTTTCCTCGGCGGCTGTGGGTGGTATAGTTGTGGCAAAGTTGCGCCAGTCGCTGCAGTTACGGGCCAACATATATGGCTATATGCCAGTGAGGAGGATTATGGCTGCCGACGACGGAGTGGGGGTGAAGTTCGGCCGCTGGTTGGGCGAGCCTGAAGCGATTGGTCAGCTCGACGTGGTCTATTCGTTGCCTTTCGCAAAAATCACCGCTTATGCCAACTACACGACAACGCCCGCCGACCGCTGGACTTTCGGCGTGTCGTTGGGCGCGTTCATCCTTCCCGACACATTCTTGCGATAACGCCTGAGGAGGGCTATTCCCGAGCACTCAAGGACATATAACACCAACAGATGGTGCGCTGTTATGGAGCACTGAAAGGCGGATAACGCCTACGGAAGTGCGCTATGTGGCGTCAGTTCGGCATAACGACGCAGTGGGTGAAATAAGATCCTCCCCTAGCAGGGGAGGTGTCGGCGGAGCCGACGGAGGGGTAGAGCCCGCCGAGGCGATGCCGATTAGGTGCGAAGCAAAACGTGTCCGATAGGCCGGAGGGGTAGAGCCCTGCCTATATGTCCGCGGCGCGAACGCTTTCAGAATGACACGTCGCCCGGAGCGGTGAGGATGTGGAAAATAAGGTCGTGGAGCAGGTCGTACTCGTTTTGGCGTGAGCCGACGCCTTTCGCCTTCCGGTCGAAGTCGCGGATGGCGGAGATGATTTCAATTGTTCGGTAGGCGTTGTAGTAGCGAAGCCCTGGGCGGTAGTCCATCAGGGCGTAGGTCGATTTGAACCCGAGTTCGGCGGCCATGGCCCGTTCGCTTTTGTCGCGGCAGAAATGGAGCAGCAGCAGATTGGAGAAGTAGTTGAACAGGATGCCGACGGTGAGCACTGTCGGGTTGTTTTTGGGGTTCGAACGGAAATAATCGATAATCTGGAATGCGCGGAGCGAATCGTGGTTTGCGAGGGCTTTGATGAGTTCGAAGTTGTTGAAATCCTTCGAGAATCCGATGTTTCGCTCGATGCTCTCCGGTGTGACCATCGCGCCGGGACCGAGAATGATGGTGAGTTTGTCGATTTCGTTGTAGAGGCGCGAGAGGTCGCTGCCCACGTAGTCGCGCAACATTGCTAGGGCTTTCGGCTCCACATTAAGTCCTTTCGACCTGATGAAGCCGCTGATGACTGTGCCAATCTGCCGGTCGTCGATTTTCTTCGATTCGAAAAGCACGCCTCCGTGCTTTTTAGTTTCGTCGATGAGGTTTTTCGCTTTGCAGACCGCGCCGCGGCAGCACACGACGAGGGTGGTGGTCGGCGACGGCGACGACGCATAGACCGAGAGTTTGTTGAGTTGGTCGGCGCGGATTGCCTGCGCTTCCTTGACAATCACGATTTGCCGCTCGTTCATCAGCGGATAGCGGCGGCAAGCCTCGATTATCTCGGGCACGGAACGCTCGGGAGCATACATCACCGCCTCGTCGAACTCTTTATCCTCTTCGGGAATGATTTCGCCGAACTTCTTGACGAGGGCGTCGATGTAGTAGCCCTCCTCGCCGTGGAGAAGGTAAATAGGGGCGAGTTGGCGCTTGTCGATCTGCGCCGCAAGGGCATCGTAGGTTATCGCGGGGGCTGCTGCCATTGATGTTTTTTTGTCGTTGTTGGAAATAATGACGTAAATTTACGAATTTTTTTTGAGGTGGGCGCATAAAATCGTAACTTTACGGCAGAAAACAGTCGATTATGCAGAAATTGAATCTTCCCGAATACTCCGATGCCCGCATCTGCCGCGACGGCGACGCGCTCAAGATTTTCGACCGCATACGCATGAAATTCGTCGCCCTGACGCCTGAGGAATGGGTCAGACAGAATTTCGTCAACCATCTCATCGAAAATCTCGGCTATCCGGCAAGCCTTATCGCCAACGAGCGGGGCATCGAATTGAACGGCACTTCCCGCCGCTGCGACACCGTCGTCTTCGACCGCTACGGCCGGCCGGCAATGATTGTGGAGTATAAAGCGCCGACGGTGAAAATCACCCAGGACGTGTTCGACCAGATTGTTCGCTACAACCTCGTGCTCCACGCCCGCTTCCTGATTGTCAGCAACGGCATGGCCCACTACTGCTGCCAAATCGACCCCACCACCGGCGCCTACAC
>CADBML010000001.1 GCA_902795825.1 uncultured Bacteroidales bacterium | reverse complement strand
GGCCCAAACAGTTTATCGACTTCTTCGGAACGGGCAGCTCGCTGCTCCAAATGACCGTTGACCGCATCCGCCCCGTGGTGCCCGACGAGAACATTGTGGTGGTCACTAACCGCCTCTACGCCGACATCATCCGCGAACAACTGCCTTTCCTCAAGGAAAGCCAAATACTCCTCGAACCGGCCCGTAGGAATACCGCGCCGTGCATCGCCTGGGCCGCCTACCATATCGCCGCCACCGACCCTCAGGCGTCGATGATCGTCATGCCCAGCGACCATCTTATCATCCGCGAGTCAGTGTTTCAGGAGAATGTGAAAACTGGTTTCGACTTCGTCGAGAACAACGATGCCCTTCTCACTCTCGGCATCGCCCCCTCACGCCCCGAGACAGGCTACGGCTACATACAAATCGGCGACAACGTGGCCGGCGAAATCAACCACGTGAAGACTTTCACCGAAAAGCCCGACTTAGATTTGGCTAAGGTGTTCCTCGCTTCGGGCGAATTTGTGTGGAACTCCGGAATCTTCCTCTGGAAAGCCGATGTCATCAAAGAGCAACTCCGCCGCCACGCGCCCGATATCGCACAAGTGTTCGACTCCGGCGAACATTTTTTCGGCACCGACGACGAGCGCGACTATATCGAAGAGAATTTCGCGGGATGCCCCTCAAATTCAATTGACTATGCCGTCATGGAACGCGCCCATAACGTGTTTGTCGAGCGCGTCGATATCGGATGGAACGACCTCGGCACTTGGAGCGCCTTGTTCGACAATATGCCGAAAAATTCCGCACGAAATGTGGCGCAAAACTGCAACCTCCTAGCCTACAATTCCTCCGGCAACATTTTCGCCATAAACGGCGACAAACTTGTGGTGGCTTCGGGGCTCAACAACTATGTCGTTGCCGACGACGACGACGTGCTGCTGATATGTCCGATGGGCGAGGAGCAGAACATCAAGAACATCGTCAACGACGTGCGTCTAAAATTCGGCGACAAGTTCCTCAACAAACGAAAAAAATAGTTCCGCAAGCTTCCTGCGAAAAAACATGGCTGGCAGACGAATCAGCGCATGCGGTGACTTCGGAGGCAAGCCTACGACTACGCGGACGGTTGTGCCGGAGTCACTAATAAACCGCCTCGCCTGTTAACCCTGTTAACCTTGTTAACCCCTTAACAAGGTTAACAAGGTAGTTGCCGCCGTGCTCCGATCAAGGCTTCAATTTAATGCTATATTCTTCTTTTACTGCCATTTAGCAAGTGAAGGTGGGCTCGCCTCTCCGTTCCGATTCTGTTAACCCTGTTAACCTTGTTAACCCCTTAACAAGGTTAACAGACATCGAGGATATAAACGTAAATTATCATGAATTATCCATTAATTATAATTCGTGGTTAATTGGCAAAGGTTTTGATGGCTTCGCCTCCGTGCACCGCTTTTCAAGCGACTTGCACTTCAAAACTTTGCCCAGCATCATTGATGGTTTATGGCAATTCATGTTAAAACAGACTGTCGAGTAGGCGGCGAATAGAACATGTCCCTTCGGCCGCGGAGTCACATTCCGACTGACTGAGGCAAAAAGCCGTGCTTTTCTGTTTCTTCGTCATATTTTCGACAAAAAAACCAAATAATTGGGATTTTTGGCGTAAATTTGCGGAAAATTAGAAATTATGCCGGAAAAAGAACTCAACCTCGACCTGACGAAAGTGGCAGGAATCAACGAGTATGCCGCCGATTACAGCAAATTTGGCGAAGATTACGTGTTTTCCCACATCACTTCCGAAAGCATATTCCCCCAAAACGAATTCCGCAACCTTGTCAGATTCAACTCGCTGTCGATGATCCTTTGCCTCTCAGGCGAGATTAAGCTTGAAATAAACACTTCCGCCTACACTATCCGAAAAGACACAGTCGCGCTCCTCGGACCCGAAACCATTGTTCGCCCTGTCAGCCCCCTCGATAAAGCCGACCTCTACGTGCTTTTCTTCTCACCTCAGTTTATGCGCGACATCAACATCGACATCAACGCTATCGACAACCGCTTCATAGCCACACGCCAACAACCTGTGGTTCAGCTCACTCCCGAGGAGAGCCAACTTATGCAGGACTTTATGGGAATAATGCACAAAAACGCCAACCTCGGCAAAGACGACTCCACCGTCGCCTACTCCAAAAACATCTCGCGATGCGTGATGGCTGCAATCGTCTATCATCTCATGCGCATCGGCTCTAAGTGGATCGACAAGGAATTTCCACGCGAACACCGCTCATTGCGCACCAACTATGTCAAAGACTTCGTGTCGCTCGTGGTCAGATACCATCAGCGCGAACGGTCGGTGGCGTTTTACGCTGACAAACTATATATCTCAGCCAAATATATGTCGCTGATTATCAAGGAAGCCACTGGGCGCACAGCCGCCCAATGGATCGACGACTATGTGATTATGGCGGCAAAAAAACTCCTGCGCTTCTCGGGCAAGAACATCCAGCAAGTAGCCTACGAACTGAATTTCAGCAACCAGTCGGCCTTCGGGAAATACTTCAAACGAATCACCGGGATGTCGCCCACCGACTTCCAGCGCCAAGAATAATGGCTCACTGGCAAATTCTCGTTTTTTCTTTTTCACAAAAACACGACAAAACCGGTGC